>JACPZV010000052.1 GCA_016195295.1 Acidobacteriota bacterium | reverse complement strand
GCGGCGCGGATGTGGCGCTCGACGAGCGGGCCGAAGAGGTCGGGGTGTCCGGTGCGGATGCGGGTGACGAGGTCTTTGTCGGAGAGGTGCTCGGTGTTCATGGGTGCTGCCTCCGGCGACTTCATGGGTCGGGCGAAGTGCTTACACTATAGAGGGAGGCAGAGGGTGAGTGATGACTTGCGCGGGGGCTGTATCACGAGGAGGTAGGGAGACGCGGAGAGAGAATCCAGGCGGGCGGGAGGCCCGCCACCACCGAGCTGGGGTAGGGTTTTAGGAAAATAAGGTGTTTCAGAATGAATCGAGGGGATTTCTAAATGCGATGAATTTAGCGCCAAGGCCAGCATGAACGATATCTCATAACCCATTTATTTACAGTACTTTATATAGTTTCAATTGCCTCCGAATCTGGCCGAAATTGCTGGCATAGCGATTGCCTCTCCCCTGCCGTATCGCTTTGTTTAGCGAGGCGTGGATTCCGGGCTGGGAAGCTGGCCCGATAACTTGAGAGGTGGCCGCAATGGGCAAAGTAATCGGTATCGACTTGGGCACGACGAACTCGGTGGTCGCCATTTTGGAAGGCGGCGAGCCGACGGTGATTGCGAACTCGGAGGGTGCGCGGACGACGCCGTCGGTGGTCGCGTTTGCGAAGGACAACGAGCGGCTCGTGGGCGCGTCGGCGAAACGCCAGGCGATCACGAACCCGAAGAACACAGTGTTCTCGATCAAGCGCTTCATGGGCCGGCGCTACGACGAGGTGCAGAGCGAACTCAAACTCGTGGACGCAGGCGGTGATCACGGTGCCGGCGTACTTCAACGACTCGCAGCGGCAGGCGACGAAAGACGCCGGGCGCATCGCGGGGCTCGAAGTGCTGCGCATCGTGAACGAGCCGACGGCCGCGGCGCTGGCCTATGGTCTCGAAAAAAAGAAAGACGAGAAAGTCGCAGTCTATGACTTGGGCGGCGGTACCTTCGACGTCTCAATCCTGGCCTTGGGCGACGACAGCTTTGAAGTGCTGAGCACGAACGGCGACACGCACCTGGGCGGCGACGATTTCGACCAGAAGGTGATCGACTGGCTGGCGGACGAATTCAAGAAAGAGCAGGGCATCGACCTGCGCAAAGACCCGATGGCCCTGCAACGGCTGAAGGAAGCGGCGGAGAAAGCGAAGATGGAGCTCTCCACGGTGATGGAGACCGACATCAACCTGCCGTTCATCACCGCCGATCAAAGCGGGCCGAAACATCTCCAGATGAAGCTGTCGCGCGCGAAGTTCGAGCAGCTCGTCGAGGACTTGCTGCAGAAGACCGTCGGGCCGACCAAGCAGGCGCTCTCCGACTCGGGACTCGATCCGTCGAAGATTGACGAAGTCGTGCTCGTCGGCGGCTCGACGCGCATTCCGAAAGTGCAGGCGATCGTCAAGGAACTCTTCGGGAAGGAGCCGCACAAGGGCGTCAACCCGGACGAAGTGGTCGCGGTCGGCGCGGCCGTGCAGGCGGGCGTCCTGGCCGGCGACGTGAAAGATCTGCTGCTGCTCGACGTCACGCCGCTGTCGCTCGGCATCGAAACCATGGGCGGCGTGATGACGACGCTCATCGGCCGGAACACCACGATCCCGACGCGCAAGAGCGAAATTTTCTCGACGGCGTCGGACAACCAGACGAGCGTCGAGGTGCACGTCTTGCAGGGCGAGCGCTCGATGGCGCGGGACAACCGCACGCTCGGCAAGTTCCATCTCGTCGGGCTGCCGCCGGCGCCGCGCGGCGTGCCCCAGATCGAAGTCACCTTCGACATCGACGCCAACGGCATCGTCAACGTGTCCGCGAAGGATCTCGGCACCGGGAAGGAACAGAAGATCACCATTACGGCGTCGAGCGGCCTCGCCAAGGACGAGGTCGAGCGGATGATGAAGGAAGCCGAGGCGCACGCCGAGGAAGACAAGAAGCGACGGGACGAAATCGAAGTCCGCAACAAGGCCGACCAGGCGGTCTACGGCGCCGAGCGGATGCTCAAGGATACCGGCGACAAGCTGAGCGATGCGGATCGTTCGGCGATTGAAAACGGCATGGACGCGGTGAAGAAAGCGATCGAAGGGACCGACGCCCCGGCCGTCCAGCGTGCGCTCGATCAGCTCATGTCGGCGCAGCACAAGGCGGCCGAGGCGTTGTATCGCCGGCAGAGCGCCAGCGCGAGCGGCGGCGGGGCCAGCGCGGGTTCGGCGCCCGGCGGCGCCGGCGCGCAGGCTGGACCGTCGAGCGGCGCCGCGGGCGAACCCAAGAGCGACGTGATCGACGCAGAGGTCGTGGATGAAGGGAAGCCTCAGTAATCGGGCCTATTGAGGAGTGAGGATTGCGGAATGCGGATTGATTGAGGATTGGCGCGAGGTCCAATCCGCAATCCGCAATCCGCGATCCGCAATTCCATGGACTTCTACATCATCCTCGGGCTGCCGCGAGGCGCGACGTTGGCCGACGTCAAGCGCGCCTACAAGCGGCTGGCGCGGCGCTACCATCCGGACATCAATCCTGGAGATCGGATGGCCGCCGCGCAGTTCCGTCAGATCGCGGAAGCGTACGAAACGTTGAGCGATCCCGATCGGCGGCGGCGGTACGACACGAGCGGATCGACGGGCGACGAGACGGGCGTGCCGACGTTCGGCTTCGAGGGATTCGACTTCGCGGCCAGCGCACACGGGGCGGACGCGTCCACCTTCGGCGATCTGTTCGCGGACGTGCTGCAGCAGAGAGACGCCGGCCACAGCCAGGGCCTGCCGGTACGCGGCGTCGATCTCCATCAGGCGACGACCATCAGCTTCGAGAGCGCGCTCCGTGGTGGGCAGCGGTCGCTGACCGTCACACGGCAGGAGCACTGTCGCGCCTGCAAGGGCGCCGGCCGCCTGCCGGTCAGTGAAACGCGCTGCCCCAAGTGTCAGGGCGCCGGCCTCGTGAAGTCGGCGCGCGGGCACATGGTGTTCTCGAAGCCGTGCGCCACGTGCGGCGGCTCCGGACGTCTGCGACAAACGCGGTGCCCGACGTGCGGCGGCCAGCAGGTGGAAACGCGCGCCGAGGCACTGACGATCAACGTGCCCGCGGGTTTAGCCGACACCGCCAGAATTCGCGTGCCCGGGAAGGGACACGTCGGGCGCAACGGCGGCGAGAACGGCGACCTTTACATCACCGTGCACGTGGAAGCGCATCCGCTGTTTCGGCGCGAGGGCGACGACCTGCATCTCACCGTGCCGGTCGCGGTGCACGAGGCCGCGCTCGGCGCGAAGATCGACGTGCCCGCGCTCGACGGCTCGGCGCGGCTGCGCGTGCCGCCGGGCACGCAGTCGGGGCAACGCTTCCGCGTGCGGGAGCGCGGGATGCCGTCGCCGCGCGACGGCCGTCGCGGCGACCTGGTGGTCGAAGTGCGGCTGGTGCTGCCGAAGATCCTCGACGAGCGATCGAAGGAACTGCTGCGGGAGTTCGGGAAGATCAATGCCGAGGACGTGCGACAGGAACTAAAGACATAACCACAGAGGACACAGAGGACCTCCTCCGTGACCTCCGTGGTAGACATTTTGACGACCATGAAGAAGCCCGGCAAAGCGTTCTACATGATCAGCGCGGTGGCGCAGAAGTACAACATCCACCCACAGACGTTGCGCTTGTACGAGCGCGAAGGACTGCTGAAGCCGTCCCGCACCGACGGCAACACGCGGCTGTACTCTGACGAGGACCTGGAACAGCTGGAAACAATTCTGTCACTCACCCGAGATCTCGGCGTGAACCTCGCCGGCGTCGAGATCATTCTCAACATGCGCCGTAAGATCGAGTTGATGCAGCGTGAAGTCAACGAGTTCATGGCGTACGTGAAACGCGAGATGGCCCGCGGGCTCGACGACTGGGAGCAGCGGTTGTCCACTGCCCTCGTGAAATCGGCTCCGACGGATCTGGTTCGCGCCTCACCGCCGAAGACGGAAAACTCAAAAGTGAAAACTTAAAAGTTAAAACTGAAAAGTCGGTGAAGATCAAGTTTTCAGTTTTCAGTTTCAACTTTAGATGTATGCTTCCTCCATGTCGCGGCGGCATGTGGCGAGCGAAGACGATGCGAGTGCGCTCGCTGCATACTTGCGCGAGATCGCGAAGCTGCCGCGGCTGACGATCGAAGAGGAACGCGCGCTCGGCCTCCGCATTCAGCAGGAACGCGATGAGGCCGCGCTCGGGCGGCTCGTCGAAGCCAACCTGCGATTCGTCGTGTCGTACGCGAAACGGTACCGCGGCCACGGCGTGTCCTTCCTGGATCTGATTCACGAAGGCAACCTGGGGCTCATCGAAGCGGCGCGCCGCTTCGATCCCTCGCGCAACGTCAAGTTCATCACGTACGCCGTGTGGTGGGTGCGCGAGACGATGATGCACGTCCTCGCCGACCAGACGCGGGCGTTTTGTTTTCCGCCGAAGTTGTTCACGGTCCTGCACCGCGGCGTCGGCGACGTGTCGCTCAGCGAGCCGGTCGGCGTCGACCGTGCCGAACGCCGCGACGGGTCGCGCGAATTCGGCGACCTGCTGCCGCAGGACGGCGTACCGCAGATCGAGGACGAATTGATCCATCAAGCCGATCTCGACGAGCTTGCCGCCGCGCTGCTCGACCTCGATGGAAAAGAACGCGAGGTCGTCCGGTTGCGGTTCGGGCTCGAAGACGATGAGCCGCGCACGCTGCAGGAGATCGGCGACCGGCTGCACCTGTCGCGCGAGCGTGTGCGCCAGATTGAGTCGCGCGCCAAAGAGAAACTCCGGCGGTCAACACGACTCCACAGTCATCTCAACTAACGGGTTCAAGGTTCATGGTGCAACAGACGTCGTGCCCGCTGTGCGATGACACGGGATGGAAACCCATTGACGATGCCGGGACCGGTGTCCGTCGAGTGGTCCGGTGCGACTGCTGGCGTGAACAGATCGGACGCCATCGGCTCGCCGATGCGAACATTCCCACGCGCTACCAGCACTGCACGCTGGCCAATTTCACCGCCTACAACGAGTCGCTCGATCAGGCGGTCGCCAAGGCGCGCCGCGTGGCGGAATCGTTTCCCGTGAACACGCGCGGCCTGCTGCTCGAAGGGCAGCCGGGCGTCGGCAAGACGCATCTCGCCGTCGCCGTGCTGAAGCACATCATCGAGTCGTCTGGCGCGCGAGGGCTGTTCTACGACACGCGCGATCTGCTGCGCATCATCCGCAGCACGTACGATCCGTCGATCCGCACGACCGAGCTCGAGATCCTGCGGCCCGTGATGACCGCCGACTTGCTGGTGCTCGACGATCTGGGCGCCGAGAAAACTTCCGAGTGGGTCGAGGAGACGATGAACCTCATCGTCAACACGAGGTACAACGAGAAGCGCCTGACGCTCTTCACCTCCAACTATCAGGACATTCCGGACGACACCGAGCCGAACGCCTTGCTGTTCCGCATCGGTCATCGCATGCGGTCCCGGCTGCACGAGATG
>JACPZV010000113.1 GCA_016195295.1 Acidobacteriota bacterium | reverse complement strand
CGCGTGGCAGTTTCGCGCGATCGCCAAGTCGGTCATTCCCGAAACCGATGCGCTCGCCGCGTTCTTCGGCACCTTCAACGTCTACGCCGGACTGTTGTCGCTCGCGACGCAGGTGTTCCTGACGTCACGCGTCCTGCGGCGGTTCGGGCTGGGCGTCGCGTTGCTGGTCGTTCCGCTGGCGCTGACGGCGGGATCGTTTGCGGTCCTCGTCTGGGCCGGCATCGGATCGGCCGTGTTGCTGAAAGGCAGCGATCAGGTGCTGCGGTACTCGATCGATCGCTCGACGGTGGAGCTTCTGTACCTCCCGGTGTCAGAGCACCAGACGTTCCACGCGAAAGCGTTCATCGACACGGTCGTCTGGCGCCTCGGTGATTGTCTCGGCGCCATCTGCGTGCTGGTGGGCGTCGCGTGGCTTGGACTCCGCGCCCCGCAGATCAGCATCGTGACGATCGTGTTGCTCGGCGGATGGATCGCGGCGGCGGCAACCGCGCGACGTCAGTACGTGCAGAGCCTGCAAGCGAGCCTCTTCGAGCATCGTCTGGACGCGGAGCGGCTCGCGCGAGTGATCGATCGGTCGACCTCCGACGTGCTGACCGCCGCGCTGCGCTCGGATGACCCGGCGGACATTCTCTATGCGCTGAAGCTGCTCAAGGACCGCGAGGCGCCGCTGTCGCTGACCATGATTCAGCGACTGCTGGATCATCCGTCCGCCGACATCCGGCGCGAGGCCATCGCCGTGCTCGCGGCCGCGGGTGACGGCACCGTCGTGCCGCAGGCGGAGCGGCTGCTGGAAAAGGACCGCGATCTGACGGTCCGCGCCGAAGCGCTTATCTACCTCGCGCGGATGACGCCGATCGATCCGCTGGCGCGACTGGAGCGGCTGGACGAGGTGGGCGGCGCGTCGATCGCGTCGGCGATGGCGATCTTTCTCGCGCGGCCCGGGCCGACGCAGAACCTGGACACCGTGCGTTTGCTGATCGACGGCGCGCTCACGCGCGACGGCGCCGACGGCGCGCTCGCGCGCGTCGACGCGGCTCGGCTGCTGGCGTCGCTGCCGGACGGATTCGACGATCAGCTGCGCACGCTCGTGAACGATCCCGTGCCGATGGTGGCGCGGCAGGCCATTCGCGCCGTCGGCGCGACCGGCAACGTGGCGATGGTGCCGCAGGTGGTCGCGCGTCTCGGGGACGCCGACGTCTCCACCGAGGCGACGACGGTGCTCGCTCTGCTCGGCGACGCGGCCGTGCCTGAGCTCCGGCGTGTATTACACGACGCGACGGCTCCAGCCTCCGTGCGTCGCGCCGCGCCGGATGCGCTGCTGCGAATCGGGACCGTCGCCGCCGAGCACGCGCTGGTGGAAGGCATGCTGGACGCCGATCCCGCGGTGCGGCTGCGCGTCGTCTCGGCGCTCAACAAACTCCGGCAGCTCAATCCCGAGCGGCGGCTCGAGCACGATCTCGTCGAAACCGTGCTCGCGGCGGAAATCCTCGGGCACTACCGCTCGTACCAGATTCTCGGGACGTTCGATCCGACCGGCGTCTCGGACGCGGCCGCGCGCGCGCGCCTGGGCGAGACGATGG
Source organism: Acidobacteriota bacterium (assembly GCA_016195295.1). Taxonomy (GTDB): domain Bacteria; phylum Acidobacteriota; class Vicinamibacteria; order Vicinamibacterales; family CAVVIG01; genus SRVP-36. Next base: position 8,557 of record JACPZV010000113.1, on the reverse strand, counting down.
CGTTGGAGGTCGAGCGCATTTTCCGTCTCATGAAGCTCCTGCTGCCCGGACCGGATCTCCACAGCGCCCACGAAGGTTTGCAGTCCGCGGCCCCCGACATCCGCGCCAACGCGATCGAGTACCTGGAGCACGCGCTGCCCCCGCGCATGCGCGAGCTCCTGCTGCCGCTGCTCGACAACGAAGTCAGCGTGGACGATCGGATCGCGATCGCCGGGCGGATGGCGGGGACGCTCGGCGCCTCGGAGCAGATGCTGGCCGCGCTCGCCGCGAGCGAGGAACTGCGCGAAGCGGCGCGCGACGCCGCGCGCCGGCTGGAGGATCGTACGTAACGATTCGACTACCGTTCGGAAACTTCGTGCTTGTGCGCAGACTAATCCTGCGCGTGTGGTGGCACGACTACCCCCTGCCTACGCGGATCAGTTCGCCGGTAAGCGACACGTACGCAGTGATGGCTGCGTGGATGCGCCCCGCCTGGCCTTCGAAATCCGTATCGAAGGTGCAAACGACGATGCCCGCGTGATCGGAAGACGCGCGGTGGAGACGGGCGAAGTCGCGCCGATTCAGTGTGAGCACGCAGCGGGCATCGGCCGTCGCGAGATCCAGCACAGCTTGGTCGGTGAGCGCCCGGCCAGCTTTGCCAATATCGGCGAGGGTGACCACATCGTGCCCGAGACGGCGGAACGCTTCAGTCACTGGAAATGGGAAGTTCTCGTCGGCGAGAAAGCGCGCCACCAGCGCTACGCTGCCTCGTTCGCTCGGATCTGTTCGTCGATTTCGTCGCGATGCGCGCGCACGTAGGCCCAAGCATTTGCGAGATCCTCCGCGCGCAGTCCCGGATACGCACGAAGAATATCCACCTCGGTCGCGCCGAGTCGTCGTGCGTGTTCCAACGTCCACACGGGAACACGCGTACGCGCGACGCAGGCTTGGCCCCCGGACACACCATCGAGGACATCGATTCCCGGATACGCATCGCCCAAGTCGCGCGCGACTCGCTGGAGAAGCAACGCTTTCTCGCCGAGCGTCATTCGAGCGAGCAGTGTTTCGGCGTCTTCAACCGTGCTCATGGGGGATCTTCTGTCCTCCTAGGATTCTACACCTGGCCGCGTCGCCGCAGGCTGACTCGGCTCACAACGGAATGCTTTCTCGCGTGACGTTCTTGAGGAAGGGTGTTGCCCCCCACACCGGATGGTTCAGAATCTCCGGGGTCACGACGCGCGGCGAAAGGTAGATCGCGTCGTTCATCAGAATCGCGAAAAAACGATCGCCCGCGTACAGCCCGACGCCGCCGAACATGCGCTTCGGCGTGATCGAACCGCACGCGTCGAGTTGATCGAGGACGAAGGAAAGAAAGGAATCAGTGACAGGCAAGGGAGGTTGTAGGCCGGGTCCTTTCGGACCCGGCTGATCCAAGGCGGGTCCAGAAGGACCCGCCCTACAGATCACCGCGCGGCTTGCCCAGCGGCTGTCGTGGTCGTCTTCAGCGACCCAATCGTCTTGCCGACCACGTCATCCAGCGCTTTGTCGCCGCGGATCCAGCGGACGACCGCGACGATGTCGTTGTCCCAGTCGATATAAATAATGTTGGACCCGTTCCCGACGAAACGGACGGCCGTGGCCGGCGCGCTCGGCAGCGGCTTCTTGTCGAGGTTCAGGTACCAGTTCGCGTAACCGTAGTTGCTGTTGTTGCTCGCCGGTCCAGGCGTCCGCGCCATCTGGATCCACTTCTCGGAGACGATCGACTTGTCCTTCCACTTGCCGTTGCGCAGGAACAGGTAGCCGAAGCGCGCCATGTCGTACGCGTTGATGAACATGCCGCCGCCCCAGTGACCGCCGCCGCTCACCGACTGCACCTTCTTGCCGTCAATCTCCACCCAGGAATTTTCATACCCGTACCACCGCCACGTGGACGAGGCGCCGATCGGCTCCATGACTTCCTCGCGCAGCACTCCCGGCAGCGGCCGACGCCAGACCTGCAGCGCCGCCAGCGCCATCACGTTCACGCGCACGTCGTTGTACTTGAAGTGCGTGCCGGGCTCGTACATCGGCCGCTTCTCCCAGTCTTCCGGGCCCTTGCCGACAGGACGATCCGCCCAGTCCGGCTTGCCCCACAGCGTACCCGACCAGTCGCTGGTCTGCCGCAGCAGGTGATCCCACTTGATGTTCTGGTTGTGCGACGCGTCGAACAGATCGACGTGCGGCGGCATGTAGTCGCGCGCGTAGTCGTTGACGTCGTGAATCAATCCCTTCTGCCACGCGAGGCCGACGACCGTCGTCAGAAACGTCTTCGTCACGCTGTTGGTGATGTCAACGCGTTTGGGATCGCCCCACTCCGCGACGATGTAGCCGTGACGCATGATGAGACCGCTGGCTGGACCGCGATCTCTCACCGGGCCGACGATCGTATCGAACGGTTCCTTGCCGAAGCTGTTCTTCAGGAACAGCGTCATATCGTGCGGACCAGGCGTGTCGGCGGCAATCGCCGCCTGCACGGCTTGAGTGACGAGCGCGGAGTCCATCCCGACTTCTTCCGGCTTCTTGTGTTGCCAGTCGAAGCGTTCCGGGAAATACGCGGCGACGGCCTGCGGGCGCGACGAGGGCGGCGCGGGCCGTTGGGCGACCGCCGAACCGGACCCGAGCACGACCGCGAGCGCCACGACCCCGAAGGCTGCGAGCACTGCACGTTTCATAAAGGCTCCTGTGCGGGGCAGTATAGTAGAAACGTGAACCGCTTTCGCTTTGCCGTGTTTGCGCTGTGCGTGAGCGCTGGAATGGTCACGGCGGCCCAGCCCAGGCGTGTTTCGGTGGAAATCCTGCTCGACCGCGCCGCGTGGTATCTCGACTATTTCATCGACGAGTTCGAGAACGTCGTCGCCGAAGAAATCTACATTCAGGATTCGACCGTCTACCTGCCCATCTTCAGTCCGGCCGGCGGACGTGGCGGCACGGCGCCGCCGCCATCACCGGCCGACACGAACCGGGCGCGGCACCGCGACCTGCGATCCGATTTCCTGCTGGTGAAAACGCCGGACACCTCGGCGCTTGTGCCGTTTCGCGATGTGCTGTCCGTCGACGGCGTTCCCGTGCGCGATCGCCAGGAGCGGCTTGCGCGGCTCTTCCTCCACGGCGACAAAGACGCGATGGCCCAGGCGGAACAGATCCGCGACGAAAGCGCGCGCTACAACCTCGGCAGTCTGCGCAGCACGATCGGCAATCCCGTGCTCGGACTGTCCGTGCTCCAACGCGGTTATCAGCCGCGGTTTCGTTTCTCGCTCGGCAAGGAAGACAAGAGCGTCGGCCCTGGCGTCTGGACCGTGGACTACAAAGAGGTGGAATCGCCGGCGATGGTTCGCGGTGAGGCCGGTCGCGATCTGTTCGCGCACGGCCGCCTCTGGATCGATGCCACGACGGGTACGGTCCTCAAGACGGAGCTGGGCGTCGAGCAGCCGTCGGTGCGCGCCATCATCGTCACAACGTTCCGCGTCGAGGAACGATCGGCCATCGCGGTGCCGCTCGAGATGCGCGAGCAGTACACGCTGGGCAACGGCAACAAGGTGACCACCGTCGCGAGCTACGGGCGCTTCCGGCGGTTCGACGTCAGCGCCACCGAGGAAGTGCGCACGCCGACGCCAGCCTTCACCGACGCGGCGAGCGGCCTGACGTTCGTCGAGCTGCCCGCGGGCCGGTTCACGATGGGCAGCGCGTCGGCCGAAGCCGGCCGCAACGCCGACGAGACGCTGCACGACGTGGAAATCACGCGGCCGTTCTTGCTGGGCCGCTCCGAAGTGACGCAACAGGAATGGCGCGCGGTGATGGGATCATCTCCGAGCCAGAACGCGAGCTGCGCGCGGTGTCCCGTGGAGAACGTCACGTTCTTCGACGTCCAACAGTTTCTGGCGAAGCTGAACGGCAACGCGTCGGCGCCGCTGAAGTACAGGCTCCTGGGAGTACGCGTGCCGCGCCCGCACCACGGGCCCGTTCTGGACGGGCGAGAACGTCACGACGGCGCAGGCGAACTACAACGGCAGGTTTCCGTACGCGTCGTTTCCGGCCGGTGAATCACGAGGCAAGACGATGCCCGTGGGATCGTTTCCGCTGAATCCATGGGGGCTCGCGGACATGCACGGCAACGTGTGGGAATGGACGGCCGACTGGTACGGGCCGTACTCGGAGAGCGCCGCGGTCAACATCGACGCGTCCGGCCCGGCCGCCGGCGAGAAGCGCGTCATCCGCGGCGGCAGTTTCATGTTCGACGCCAACAGCGCGCGCTGCGCGCTGCGCGACACGCACGCCCCGCGGGACAAGGGCCCGAGCTTGGGATTCAGAGTCGCTGCTGATCGGAAATGATCTGTAGGGCGGGTCCTTTTGGACCCGCCTGATCGGGACGATGCCGGGTCCGAAAGGACCCGGCCTACATATCACTCAGCGATGAACGCGTACTGCATCTGATCGATGATCTGGCCGTTCTTGATCGCGCTGCGGCGCAGCCGCGCTTCCAGCACGTAGCCCGCCTTCTCCAGCACCCGGCACGATGCGGCGTTCCACGCAAACGGCAGTGCGTAGATGCGCGTCAGGTGGTGCGTGGCGATGGCGTACTTCGTGACGGCCGCGAGCGCCTCGGTCGTGATGCCGCGCGTCCAGAACGGCTCCGCCAGCCAGTACCCGATCTCCGCCGACACGCGCTCGACGTCGGGATGCATGACGAAGCCGATGCTGCCGACGGCCTCATTCGCCACCGCGATGGCGAACGTCGTCTCGAGTGGACGGCTGAGTACGGCGCGGACGAAATTGCGGGCGTCGCGTTTGGTGTACGGATGCGGGAACGCGTCGCGCAGGTTGATCCAGACGTTGTAGTTGTTGGCGTGCCGGACGAGCGACTCGACGTCCGATGTCCGCCACGATCGCACGTCGCAGGAGGTGAGTCGGAGGTGCATGTCAGACCGATCTTAGACAAAGTATCGTTCCCCGGCCACGGTGCCCGCGGCAAAGCGCGCGTGGGCGAACGCCGTGAGATCGAACTTCGGATCGCGGCCGACGATGAGGTCGGCGAGAACGCGGCCGGCGGCGGGCGAATGCTGAAAGCCGTGGCCGCTGAAGCCGTTGATCAGGAAGAAGCCGTCGACGCCGGCGGCCGCGCCGATGATCGGGTTCGCGTCCGGCGTGACTTCATACAGGCCCGCCCACGCGTGTGAGACCGACGCATCGGCGAGCGCCGGCAATCGCTTCACGGCGACCTCAATCACCTGCGGCAGGAAGTCCCACTGCACGGTCGTGTCAAACGTCGAAGTCTCGTTCCGATCGCCCATCCCGAACAGCAGGCCCGCGCCCTCCCGATGAAAGTAAAACGTCGTCTCGAAGTCGATGACCATGATCCGCGACGCCGGCACGCGCCAGGGCGTCGTCGTCGACGCGGGCGCGGGCGCCCGGGCGATGAAAATGTGACGGCGGTACGGATCAACCGGCACGTCGACGCCGGCCATGCGTCCGACGTGCTTCGCATAAGGTCCAGCCGCGTTTACGACGATGGGCGCGTCAATCGCGCCTTTTGACGTGTCGACGCCGGTCACGCGATCGCCGATGACGCGGATTCCGGTCACTTCCGTGTCGCGCTCGATCGTCGCGCCCGCCGCCTGCGCGGCTTTCGCGAACCCCATCGTGACGCCGTTCGGATCGGCGATGCCGTCGCGTCGGCAGAACGTGGCGCCGATCACGCCGTCCGCCTGCAGGCCGGGCGCGAGCGCGGTTGCCGCGGCCGCGTCGAGCCACTCGACGTCCACGCCGAGGCTGCGCTGCAGCGCGACGTTGCGGCGGAAGGCGTCGACGCTCGAGTCCGTCGAGAGGAGAAAGAGGTAGCCGTCCTGATGGAAGTCGATCGGTTGGCCGACCTCGTCTGAGAATCGCTCGAAGAGCGCAATCGATTCGATCGAGAGGCGGATGTTCGCGGCGTTCGAGAACTGATGTCTGACGCCGCCGGCGTTGCGCCCCGTCGATCCCGTGCCGAGCAGATGCTCGCGCTCGAGCAGCACGACGTCGGTCACGCCGCGCCGCGTCAGGTGATAGGCGACGCTGGCGCCCATGCACCCGCCGCCGATGATCACTACGTCCGCTGCGCGTTTCATGACTGAAGGGCTGACGGTTGGCCACGAAGACACGAAGGCACGAAGAAGAGCATGAGTGTGTTCGTTCTACTCATTTTTTCCTCTTCTCTTCTTCTTGCTTATTCTTCTTCGTGTTTTCGTGGCTTCGTGGCAACCGTCTGTCCGTCTGTCCGTCTGTCTATCGCTGCCCCGCGCGCTCGACCTGTTCCATGACGCGCAGGATGTTTCCGCCAAGGATCTTCTCGATGTCCGCCTCCGAGTAACCCTTCTTCAGCAGCGCGTCGGTGATCTTCGGCAGCTTCGACACGTCCTCCATCCCAATCGGCATCGTCGCGCCGTCGAAGTCCGAGCCGAGGCCGACGTGATCGACGCCGGCGACCTTCACGACGTGATCGATGTGCTCGACGATCTTCTCCCAGGTCACCATCGGCAGCTGGCCCTTGCGCATGGCCTCTTGATTCATCTGCTCGGTCGCTTTGATGTCGCATGCCTCGTCTTTGCCGCACTTCCTTGAAATCGCGTCCGCCTGCGCGCGCAGCTCCGGGCTGCGAGGCGCCGCGCGAAATTCCTCGCTGAGAAATCCCGCGTTGTAGTTGATCATGACGACGCCGCCGTTCTTGGTCATCGCGCGCAGCATGTCGTCGGTCATGTTGCGCGGCGCGTTGGAGATCGCGCGCGCCGACGAGTGCGACGCGATCATCGGCGCTTTGGTCGTTTCGAGCGCGTCGAAGAACGTCTTGTCCGAGACATGGGAGATATCCACCATCATCCCCAGCCGGTTCAGCTCGCGGACGACGTCCTTGCCGAACGGGGTCAAGCCATCGTGGACGCCAGTTTCGCCAGACGAGTCGGCCCAGTGCGTGTTGAGCGAATGCGTCAGCGTGAGATACCGCACGCCGAGCGCCGCGTAGACGCGCAGCAGCCCGAGGTCGTCGTCGATCATGTGGCCGCCTTCCATGCCCATCAGCGCCGCAATCTTGTGTGCGGCGGCGGCTCGACGGATGTCCGCGGCGGACGTGGCGAGCATGAAGTCATTCGGATGCGTGCGCACGGCTTCGCGGACGGCGTCGATCTGATCCAGCGCCTGCTTCGCCGCGGCCGGGCCGGTGACGTCGCCGGGCATCCAGATGGAAAAGAAGATCGCGTCGAGCCCGCCCTCGCGCATCCGGGGAATGTCGATATTGCCGTCCTTGTTGCGAACGGCGATGTTGAACGTTTTTTCCCAGATGAAGCGCTGCGTCGTGTCGTCGTGCGTGTCGACGACAATCGCGCGGTCGTGGAGTTGTCTGGCACGCGCGGAAACCGGCGCATCTTGTGACTGAGCGAAGACGAGCGCGGAAAGCGCGACGACGATGACGTCGGGAACGACGCGCATGAAATATCTCATGCGCGCCATCTTACAGAAATGTTCTCACCGACGGAAATGCAACCACGAAAACACGAGGGCACGAAAGCAAACCATTACTGATCTTCTTCGTGGTTTCGTGTCTTCGTGGCCTACGCCGCTTCCCACTTGAAGCGACTCGCGGCGAGCGCGCCGAAGGCGGCGGCGAACGCGAGCAGCACACCGATCGGTGCCATCGCGCCGGCGAGGCCGATACCGCGCCAGGTCGTCGCGTCGAGACCGTCGACGGCCCAGCGCACGGGCACGATGAGCGTGAACTGCTGGAGCCACGCCGGGAAGATGAACGTCGGCACCCAGGCGCCACCCAGCATCACCATCATGAGGACGGCGAGCGTCGTCACGCCGCGCGAGGTCGCCGGAGAATTGCCCAGCGCCGCCACCAGGAGGCCGAAGCTCGACGCCATAATCGCGCAGGCGATCGAGACGCCGAGGAATCCGAGCACGCTGCCCTGGATGCGGACCTTGAAGACGATCATCGCGAACGCGAAGCAGACGCCAAGGATGAGAAAAGAGATGATCGATCCGCTGGCCGCCTTGCCCGTGAGCAGCGTGAACCGCGAGACCGGCGCGCTGCGCAGGCGCTTCCACAGCCCACGCTGGCGCTCGAGCAGCATCTCGACGCCGAGGTTCGCCATGGCGAAGAGCAGAAACTGAATGCCCATTCCCGCAAACGAATGCGCGTAGCCGTTGTAGGCGACGTTCGAGCCAGCGGTCATCGCCTCTTCATGCACTTGGTACGGCATCGTCAGGCCCCCGGCCCTTGACGCTCCCCGCGACGTCGCCGGTTCGTTGTAAACGTTCTGGATCGATCGCAGCATCTGCAGCAACAGCCGCTTCTGCTGTTGTTGGATATTTATCAATAGAATTTCTTCTTCGCTTCTTAAGAAAAAATTCCACGCTTGTCTTTATCATTTACAGAATATTGATCGGTATTTTAATATTATTCATTTTCAATTTTTCGCTTAGTATTTCTCCAGATTTTTTATAGAATTGCTCCGCTAATTTTATTTTTTTATAAGACTCTCTAAAAGAAGAGTCTATTTCGCTTTGAAAT
>JACPZV010000112.1 GCA_016195295.1 Acidobacteriota bacterium | reverse complement strand
CACGTACGGGGCCGGCACGCTGGTCGAGGTCAACGAGCACCACACCGTGATCGACTTCGACGAGCACGGTCGCCGCACGTTCGCGACCAGACTCGTCACGCTGCAGGCCACCAACGAGCCGGCGCCCCACAAGGCGCAGGCGAGGAAGCGCGCGGTCAAGAAAAAGAAAGAAGCCTAGCGCGCTTGAAATCAATTGGGTAAGTGGGTAGTTGGGTAATTGGGTGATGGCTTCCTGAAGCAATTACGCACTTACCCAATTACGCACTTTACCCAATTCGTCCTCAACGATCCGCCAGATAGAAATGGACGGCGGGCGTGATGACCAGGGACAGCACCATTGACGCCAGGATCCCGCCGATCACGGCAATTGCCAGCGGCTGTAGCATCTGTGAGCCCGCGCCCCAGCCGAGCGCCAGCGGAATCATTCCCGCGACCGTCGCCAGCGCCGTCATCATGATGGGCCGCAGCCGCCGCTCGCCCGCATGGATCATCGCGTCCTCGGGCGCCATCCCTTCCGCGCGGAACCGCTGATCCGCGTCAAGCAGCAGGATGCCGTTCTTCGCGACGATGCCGATGACCATGATCACGCCCATGAACGAGGAGAGGTTGAACGTCGTCCGCGTCGCGAGAAGCGCGGCGAAGACGCCGACGGTCGAGAGGAGCGCCGACGCGATGACGGCGATCGGCGCCGCGAAGCCGCCGAATTCGAACAGGAGCACGGTGAACACGAGCAGGATCGCGATCACGAGCACGCCGAGCAGATCGCCGAACGACTTCTGCTGCTCCTCGTAGCCGCCGCCGAACCGCACGCGGATCGACGCGGGCATGTGCAGATCTTCAATCGCCTTCTTGACCGCGGCGATGCCCGTGCCGAGGTCGACGTCCTCCAGCCGCGCCGTGACGGTCACGTTGCGCTGCAGATTCTCGCGTCGCACTTCCGTCTGACCTGGAATCTCTTCGACGGTCGCCAGCGTGCCGAGCGTGCCGGTCTTGCCGCTCGAGCTGACGAGCAGGGTGTTGCGGATCGCGTCCACCGACGACCGCGTGGATTCCGGCAAGCGGACGCGGATCGTATAGGCGCGGTCGTTCAGCACGACCGGCGTCGGCGCGGGCTCGCCCTGCAGGATGGCGCTGATGTCGAGCTCGATTTCCTGAGGCGTGAACCCCGCCCGCGCGGCCATCGCCTGATCGACTTTGTACATCGTCGCCGGACCGCTGATCGTGTTCTCGATGCCGTTGAGGACGTCGACGACGCCGGGGATCTTCTTGATCGCGTCGCCGAGTTGCGGCGCCCACGTTTTCAGCAGAACGGGATCTTGCGAGAACAACTTGATCGCGATCGGCTCGGGCGCGCTCGTCAGGTCGCCGATCATGTCTTGCGTCAGCTGGATGAACTCCGTGTCGAGCATCGGCATCTGCTTGTGGATTTGTTCGCGCACCTCGGAGATCACCTCGTTGCCGGCGCGGCTGCGCTTCCGCTTCAGCTTGACGGCGATGTCGCCGGTGTTCGCCTCGGTGACGGTCGCCAGGCCCAGTTGCAATCCGGTGCGCCGCGACGTGCCCTCCACTTCGGGCGTTGACCGCAGAATCGCTTCGACAGAGGTGAGGACGCGATCGGTCTCGGCGAGCGAGGAGCCGGCCGGCATGATGTAGTCGAGGATGAATCCGCCCTCGTCCATCTCGGGCAAGAGGTCCGTTCCCAGGAGACGGTAGCCGCCGTAGGCCGCGAGCATCACCAAAAGGCTGCCGATGACGGGCACGAGAGGACGTTCGACGGTCGTTTTCAGTACGCGCGCATACACGCGCATGACGGAGGGCGGCAGACCGCCGTGACGCGGCGCAGTCGACTGCGGAGCGGCACCGCCGCGGCGGATGAAGTAGTGGCTGAGCGTCGGCGTCCACGTGAGCGCGAGCGCCAGCGACGTCAGGAGCGCCCCGCCCACGGTGATGGCCAGCGCCGAGAAGAACGCACCCGTGACGCCGGTAATCGAGATCAGCGGCAGGAACACCACGATTGGCGTGATCGTGGAGCCGACGAGCGGGACGCGAATCTCGTTGAGGGCGCTTCGTATCGCGTCGGCGCGGCTCTGCCCCGCGTCGCGGTGCAGGACGATGTTCTCCACAACGACGATCGCGTCGTCGATCACGAGACCCACCGCGGCGGCCAGTCCGCCCAGCGTCATCAAGTTGAAGCTCTGGCCTAGCACGCGCAGCATGATGAACGTGACGGCAAGCGTCGCGGGAATCACCATGCCGGCCACGAGCGACGTCCCCCAGTCTCGGAGGAAGAGCACCATAATGAACGACGCGAGCACGAGCCCGACGATCACCGCATCGCGCACGCTCTTGATCGAATCGTTGACCAGGTCCGACTGATCGTAGAACGGCTGGAGCTCGACGCCTTTCGGCAGCTCGCGCCGGATGCTCTCGATCTCGGCGTGCACGGCGTCCGCCACGGCCACCGTGTTGCTATCCGGCTGACGGAACACGTTCAGCAGGACCGCGCGCTTGGTGTTCGCCGTCACCGCGACGTACACCGGCTTCACCGACGGCGAAACCTTTGCCACGTCGCCGATCCGGATCGGCGCGCCGAGCGGCGTCGTCTTGACGACGATGTTCGCGATCTCTTCCCGCGTGCGCGCCTGGCCGCTGACGAGGCTGAGGACGAGCTGATGGTTGTGCTCGAAGAGGCCGGGAGAGTCGATCAGGTTGCTGCGGCCGATCGCGTCGAGAAGCGCCGGCACCGTGATCTGGGTCTGCAGCAGCTTCGCCGGATCCGGCTGCACCTCGAACTCCGGCTCCTGGCCGCCCTGCACGACGATCGTCGACACACCGGGCATGCGGTTGAGCCGAGGTTTGAGATCGTACGTCGCCAGTTCCCACAATCTCGTCTGGGGCACCGTGTCCGACGTCAAGCTGTAGCCAAGGATGGGAAATGCCGCGAACGTGAGGCGATTCGCTGTGACCTTTGCGGTGGCGGGCAGGATCGGCTGCACGCGCGCCAGCGCCGCGTTCACACGCTCCAGCGTCTGGAACATGTCGATCTTCCACGAAAAGAACAGGTCGATTTCGTTCGACCCTCGGCTCGTGATCGACTGCACGCGCTCGAGGCCCTGCACGGTGTTGAGCGCCTCCTCGATCGGCTTGGTCACCGTCACCTGCATTTGATCGATCGGTGCGACGCCGTTGTCGACACCAACCAGGATGCGGGGGAAATCGACTTCCGGAAATACCGCGACCGGAATCGTCGACGCGAGGTAGATGCCGGCGAAGACGAGCGTGAGGATGACGAAGATAATCGGCTTGCCGTGCCGCGCGGTCCAATGGTCGGCGGCCGCGCCGGGGCGTTCAACGGGTCCGCTCATTTGTCGTCGTCCGCCTCGTCTTTTTCGCCGGCCGCTTTCTCGCCGGGTTTCATGATCCGCACTTTGCTCTTGTCTTCGAGCCCCAGGCCGCCTTGTGAAATGACGCGCTGGCCCACGTCGACGCCCGCGATGATTTGGACCATCTCCGGTTCACGCAGCCCGACCTGCACGACCTTTTCGTGCGCGATGTTCTTGTCGTCCACGATGAGGACGATCGTCTCGCCCTCGTCGTTGGGCAGCACCGCCGCGGTGGGAATCAGCGTCGCGCCGTCGACGGTCGCCGCGACGATGGACACGTGGACCGACTCGCCGGCGCGCATGTGCCCGTCGGCGTTGTCGGCCTGCACCCACACCTGAATCGTCGTGCTGTTCGCGTCGGTGGCGGGGCTGACAATCGTCACCTTGCCTGGCACCAGCTCGCCGCCGTCTGTGGGCGTGAGCGTCGCGTCGGCGCCGACCTTGATGTTTTTCGCTTGATCTTGTCCAAGGTTGACGCGCGCGACGACCTTCGACACATCCATCACCGTCACGAGCGGCGAGCCGGAGTTGACCATTTCGCCCGGATACACGGGCCGGTCGGTGATCACACCCGAGATCGGGCTGCGGATCTCGGAGTAATCGACCTGCGCCTGCGCGTTCTCGTAGTGGCCCTTGGCGGCGTCGACCTGCGCGGCCGCCGTCTTGATCAGTTCTTCCTTGGCGACGCTCTGCAGCGCCTGCAGATGCTGCTGCGCGGTTTCGAACTGGCCGCGCGCTTGGGTGTACGCAACCTGCGCTTCGTCCACCTGCTTGCGCGCCAGCGCGCCATCCGTGAACAGCTGCTGCCGGGAGTCCAGCAGCT
>JACPZV010000111.1 GCA_016195295.1 Acidobacteriota bacterium | reverse complement strand
AATCGGAATGGAGCACGCGAAAGATCCGCGCGGTCAGCGCCCCGACATCCGTCTCATCGTGTCGGACGCGATTAGCGCGTTGCCGCTGACCCAGCGCGAAGTCATCGTGCTGAATCGCTATCGGGGCATGAGCTATGCGGAGATTGGCGACGTGCTGGGCACCTCGGAGAATGCCGTCAAGCAGCGCGCGTTCCAGGCCATGCAGAAACTGCGTGGTTCGCTGAACGCAGGAAAGGCGAATAATCGCGATGAGCAAACCGACGACTCACGCAGTTAAGGCAAGCAAGCGACACAGGCAACCGAATGGCGCATCAACCGAGGAAGAGATTCGCGTCAGGGCGTATTTTCTGTCCTTGGAGCGCGGCTCAAATTCCGGTAGCCCTTTCGACGACTGGATTCAGGCAGAGAGTGAGCTGCGTCAGCACGATGCCGGAAAGCTGAAGCGATCGACGGCGTGAAGCTCGTCGCGGTGTGGGAATTTCCGGCACCCTTCGGGGCTACATTCACAGGAAGAGCCGTCATTGGACCCTGACGAGCCCGTTGTCGCCCAAACGAGTCGTAAGCGAATACGCGACGGTTCTCGAAAAGCATGCCAGCGCTGGTCTTCATCCCAGGTCGATCGCGATGCTTCCGTACACGAGGGACACGATCAAATCGTGCCCGACGCGCGTGTCATCAAGTGGCTTGCCAGGCAGGCCGTCCACGGCTTCCAGGGGTGACTGGCACGTTCGAGTGAACCTTCAAGCGCTTTTGGGAGAGGCACGCGGCCCAGGTCGCGCCCGCCCTCGGGGGAGGTCGTATGAACGAGGGTCCGTTCAGCATTGCGAATCAGCAGATACTGCGGCGAATCCGGGGCGAGTATCTGGAAATGCCCGGTCTGCAGATCACGGCCGCTCAAGCGCGACGGCTGTGGGGTCTTGACGAACCTACTTGTGCGCAGCTCCTCAAATTCCTTGTCGAGACCAAGTTTTTGACTTGCACAATCGACGGCAAGTATGCGCGGCTCACCGAGGGCGCGCTTCCTTCGCCTCCGCTTCGAATGGCCAAGGCGGGTACCGATTCGAAGACCGCTCTGCGAGCATGGGAAAAGCCGCCCGCTGCGTAGGCTGGCGCCGTTCCTTCGAGCCGTACTTTCAAATCGGTCGACTTCTGTCACATTCTCAAGGCGAGAGAGCCGGCCTTGCGCGCGGAGCCGCGGACCTTCAGATCGGTGCGAGCCGACCTTTCCAGGGGCGATGGAGTAGACTCCGCGAGTGTTCGAGTACTGGTACGCCTTCCCCGTTGTCGCGCTGGGGTGCACCCTCACGATCATGGGCGGCGTCGGCGGTAACGTCCTCTGCGGCCCCTTCTTCATCCTGGTCCTCCAGCTCCCACCCCACGTCGCCATCGGCACCGCGCTCGTGACCGAAGTCTTCAGCATGAGCAGCGGTGTCCTCGGTTACGCATGGCGCCGGTTGATCGACTACCGGCTGGCGGCGATACTAGCCGCCGCCGCCGCGCCGATGGCGATTCTCGGCTCATGGCTGTCGGTGCGCGCGCCGGGCGCCCTGCTCCGCGGGATCTTCGGCGCCGCCATCCTGGTGATCGCCACGCTGCTGCTGCGCTCGACGGAATCGGCCGAGACGGCCGACCGGCCGGCGCCGCTTTCGGCATCGCCGGAAGCCGTCCCGCGAACGCTCGTCGATTCGCTGGGACGAACGTATCGCTATGAAGTTCGCGGGCGGCTACCGCTCGCCGCGACGAGCCTGGCGGCCGGTCTCGGATCCGGACTGATCGGCATCGGGGGTGGCGAACTGAACACGCCCTTCATGGCGATGCGGGGCGTGCCCATCCGCGTGGCGGCGGCAACCGCTGTGGCGGTGATGGCGGTGACGGTGCTGGCCGGCGCGATCACGCACGTGCTCCTTGGCGAGCCGTTGTGGCGGCTGACGATCTGGACGATTCCCGGTGCGATCTTGGGCGGACAGATCGGGAGTTTCATCGCGAACCGTACGCCGGCTCACCGCCTGCGGCAGTGGCTGTCGTGGCTGTTTGTGGCGGTCGGAACGACGATGCTGGTCAGGGCGTTTTGAAGGGTGCTGAACTCGGGCTCACCGCCTGGTGGCCGTGGCCATCAAAGTGGTGCGTTGGCACAGATCGTTTCATTGACGGAGGACGGACATGAGCGGGCGCGCGCATTTCACGTTACGGATCGAAGGCATGACCTGCGCCGGCTGCGCCCGGCACGTCACCCAGGCCCTGAAGAGCGTGTCTGGCGTCGAGTCGGTGGAAGTCGGGGACTGGCAGACAGGCAGCGCGGTGGTTGTCGCTGACGCGACGGTGTCGGATGAGGCGCTGGCTGCAGCGGTGGCCGCCGCTGGGTACCGGGCCGTCACGCAGGCGAGGCAAGCGCTTGAGCCCGAGCGCCAGGTTCCGGCGCCCGAAGGCGCGGACTTCGATCTGATGACCATCGGCGGCGGCTCGGCCGCGTTTGCCGCCGCCATCAAAGCCGCGGAACTCGGCGCGAGGGTGGCCATCGTCGAGGCAGGCATGATCGGGGGCACGTGCGTCAACATCGGCTGCGTGCCATCGAAGACGCTCATCAAAGCCGCCGAGATCTGCTACCACGCCGCGTATTCCACGTTCGAAGGGCTCGCCGCGTGCCCGCCGCCGTCCGACTGGCAGCGCGTCGTGCGGCAGAAGGACGCGCTCGTGGCCGCGCTACGGGAAGAGAAGTATGTCCACGTGCTGGAAGCGTATCCCAACATCACGCTCATCCGAGGCCGCGCCGAGCTGACCGCCGGCCGCAGCGTTTCTATCGACGGTCGCGCCTACAGGGCGGGCAAGATCGTCATCACCACCGGCTCGCGGCCCTGGGCGCCGCCGATCGCCGGACTGGCAGATGCCGGGTATGTCGACAGCACGGGCGCACTCAGTCTGCCCTCGCTCCCCGAGACGCTGATCGTGATCGGCGCCGGGACCATCGGTATCGAACTGGGCCAGCTCTTCGCCCGCTTCGGTGTGCGCGTGACGATGGTCGAAGCCGCACCCTACGTGGCCGCTGCCGAGGAACCCCAGCTCAGCGACGCCCTAAAGCGCTACCTTGCGGGCGAGCGAATGACTCTGTTGACCGGGGTGAATATCGAGCGCGTGGAGCGCGGCGGCGGCGAATACCGCGTGCAGGTCGCGGTGGATGGCGGCAAACAGACGCTCGCTGCCGACCAGTTGCTGGTCGCGACGGGACGGCGACCGAACACCAGCGGGTTCGGCCTCGAGCGGGCCGGTGTCACGCTCGGCCGGAAGGGCGAGATCATCACCGACCGGCACCTGAAGACCGCCAACCCCGACATCTACGCCGCTGGCGACTGCGTCGGCGATCCGATGTTCGTCTACGTCGCAGCGTATGCGGGACAGCTTGCCGCGGAGAATGCGCTCACCGGCGCTGGGAAACTCTACGACCTGTCCGCGTTACCGCGCGTGACGTTCACCGATCCTCAGCTCGCCAGTGTCGGGCTGACCGAGAGGGACGCGCGGGCGCAGGGGCTGGACGTGGAAGCGGCCACCCTGCCCCTCGAATACGTGCCGCGCGCGCAGGCGTCGCGCAACACGAGAGGCCTCATCAAGCTGATCCGCGAGCGCGGAAGTGGCCGGCTCGTCGGCGCGCACGTGCTGGCTGCGGAGGCCGGAGAGATCATTCAGGAAGCGACGCTGGCGATCCGTTTCAAGCTCACGACCAGGGATCTCATCGAAACGTTCCACCCGTATCTCACGATGGTCGAGGGGTTGAAGCTGGCGTCGCTGACGTTCGCGAAGGACGTGCGACAGCTGTCCTGCTGCACCACATAACGCTAGCGCGTTCGGGGCATGCCCCTCCGCGTGAGCAGGCGGTGCACGAAGCGGATGGGAACCCCGAAGCGCGCGCCGGCGAACTCGGTCATCCCTGCGTAGTTCACGCCGATGACGTCACCGCCGGCGTTGAGAACCGGGCCGCCGCTGCTGCCGAAGGTCGTGGCCGCATCGTAGACGATGTTGGTGGGCTGCACGTCGCCGACATGGCCCAGCGTCACGAGCGGGCTGATCAGGCGCCGCCGGGCCAGCTCGTCGGCGAGAGCCGGCAGATTCTCGCCCGTCGTCTCAACGAGTTGCTGCGCGAGCGCTACGTCAGCCTTGGCCAGCAACACATCGACGCCGGTCGGATAGCCGACGACGATCATCAGGTCGCCGCTTCGGATGGCTGTGTCTCCAAGGGCCAGCTTCCACCGGCCGCACGAGGTCACCGAAGTACGCGCGAGCCGTCGTCACGCGCGGCTCGAAGCCGCGATCTTTGGCCGCCTCAACCGAGCGCTCTCCCCACCACGGCTCGGCGACGTGACGGTTCGTCACGATCCCGCCACCTGCGATCACGAACCCACTGCCGGTCGTGAATGACTCAACGATCGGACCGTTGCCGTCGACGGACGTGGCGTAAGCGCCGCTGTCTTCGGGCCTGGGCGAACCGTCGGCGTCGACCGAAACAAAGCGAAGAGGTTTCCCGCTGCGCTGCTCGTGCAGCGCGTAGCCAACAAGCATGAACGCCACGCCCCGGCGCGCGTGCTCGATCGCTGCCAGCAGATCGGGTGTCTGACGCTCGAGGCGTGAGAGCCGGTCCCGGGCAGCTTCCAGATCTTGAGATACCTCCCCTAACCGCGCTTCGCTGCGGACTCTTTCCTGTTCGACCTGGCGGAGCCGCATGACCTGTTGTTCGAGTCGGCACCGAGACGCCGTGCCCGCGCCAACCTGCTCGCTCAACGCCACCACCTCGCGAGTGGCTTGAGCGTTCGCGCGCAGCAGCACCGCCCCCAGCAGGACCGAGCCGGCCACCACCACGGCGCATGTCACGAGGCATAGCACCTTCACGCGACGGGTGGCGTCGCAGCTCGTGCAATGACAAAGGTCGCGAAGGAAGAAGAGGCTGCGGCCGACCGGTCCCGCGTCCAGCCGCGCAGCTGACCGCGCGCTATCGCGCACGATGCGGGGAAATGGCTTGCAGACCTCTCCCTGCTCCGGCACCGTGGCGAATTGCACCGTCACTCCGTCGCCAATCGCGAGGAGATCGCCGTCTTCCAGGACGGCCTCTTCCACGGCCTGACCGTTCACGCGGAGGCGAGCGGAGGGCCGCGTGGCGGTGATCGTGTACGTGCAGCCGCTTCGCTCGAGGCGCGCTGTGGGATCCGTTGTGGGCAGGTCGGGGAGATAGAGCGCGTGTAAGGGGTCGCCCCCAATAATGATGACGGCATCCGCGAGGATCTGCCGTTCGCCGCGGCGCGATCCCCGACAGCACGGTGAGTCTGGTTTTCATGAAGGCCCTCTCGCAGTGGCCGCGGACGTATCCATAACAGGAAACGGCTGGGAACAGTGCCTGGTTAGTTAAGTTAGAGCGTACTGGGGTATCCCCTTGACCAAGGTCGCCCCTATATCTTGTGGTGCCGCCGGCGCCGCTTTCCTGACCGCACATGCTTGACGAGCGACGCGTAGGGCGCAGGGTCGACCGCGACGGCCTGCTGCACCAGTCGGTAAAACAGCTTCCCGCGGTGGCGGGAGGTGCGCCGGTTGAAGCGGAACGTGAACTCGTCCAAGTAGTAGTCCAAATGGGCCCGCGACACCGCACCCTGATGAGTCCCGAGCAGCCACCGTTTCAAGAGCGACACGACCCGATGCACGCGCGGGAGCAGCTCCGACGCGGATTCCTTCCGGCCCTTCAGAAACGTGATGCGGTGTCGGTAGCCATGCTTCTCCAGCCGGTCGTAACTGAGCAACCCGTCCGTGTGCAACCGGCTGCCCGGCGCGACCGCCTCTTGGACAAAGGCCTGCAGACTGTCGGCCGTCGCATCGGGGATCCGCCGCATGCGGATGCGCCCGATGCCCTCGCCGTTTTCCTCGGCGGCCACAGCAATCAGGGCCTTTTTCTCGGTCTGTCGCCCGCGGACGCCCTCTCTTCGACGCCGCCGATGTACGCTTCGTCGACTTCCACCCGTCCCGTCAGCCGGTCGCGTCCCGGCCGAACCATCGCCCGCCGCAACTTATGCAACCAGGTCCAAGCCGTCTCGTAACTCCCCAGCCCGAGCACCTGCTGCAGCCCGATGGCGCTCGCCCCGGTCTTCTGGCTGGCGACCCACCACATGGCCCGGAACCACGTCGGCAGCGGCGTGCGGGTGTCCTGGAAGATCGTGCCGGCCGTCACCGAGGTCTGACGGCCGCAGGCGGCACACTCGAACAACGGCCCCACCGGCCACGACTTGGTCCCGCCGCACTTCGGACAGCGGAAACCGTCGGGCCATCGCAGCTGCGCCAGGTACGCGCGGCAGGCGTCCGGCGTCGCGAACCGGCGCTCGAATTCCGCCAGGGTCCGCGGATAATCGTCCACGGCGCCAGACACTACCTATTGTGGTCACCTTGGTCAAGGGGATACCCTAGTTAGAGCGTTTTTCATAACGCTATAGCAACTCGAAAGCCGCAGTGGCGAACGGCTTGGCGCATTCGGTGGGTGTGTAGCGACCGAGCGCTGCGTGTTCAGTCCCGCCATGTGGTGGAGGGAGTTCAGTCTGACGTGTGCCGCGTCGTTGCGCCGACGCGGCGCGCTGTTTCGTCCCTGCGCATGGTGATCCCATCGGTGCGGGGAGGGGCCTGGTCGCTGCGGGAACGTTCGTGGTCTCTACGGCTGACGGTCGTGCGGCGGCGGCTGGCGGTCGTGCGGCCGCGACTGGCGATCGGACGGCCGCGACTGGCGATCCGACGGCCGCGACTGGCGATCGGACAGTCGTGACTGGCGATCCGACGGTCGTGACTCGCGATCCGACGGTCGTGACTCGCGATCCGACGGTCGTGACTCGCGATCCGACGG
>JACPZV010000110.1 GCA_016195295.1 Acidobacteriota bacterium | reverse complement strand
CGGCGTCCACGCGCAGTCGGCCTCCTTCGCGCTCGCGACGGCGGTCACGAGCGGCGCCGCGCGCCGCGACTTCGGATCAAGCTCGCGAATCCACAGCCTGACGTCGGCGTTCGTCGCACCGGCGGATTCGCGCTCGACGAAACTGATCGTGCCGCGCGCCGGGACGCGCTGGATCGATCGGTTGATGCCGCGCACGACGATCTCCGCGTTGCCGGTCCGCGTGTCCGCGATTTGCAGCGTGGCCGGCTGGCCCAGGACGAACAGCGCGAGCGTGTGATCGTCGACCCACGCGTGATACCCGACGGGTTTCACGTCCTGCAGCACGACGTCCGGCTCCGTGCCGCCGAGCGTGAATCGCCACAGCCGCTGCGTTCCGTCGGCTTCGACGCGGATCACCGAGATGTGCGCGCCGTCCGGCGTGATCGTCGGCGAGTACTCGCTCTCCAGCGTGCTGGTCACGCGCGTGGTCGCGCCCGAGGCGATGTCGTAGCGATAGATGTCGGTCTGGGCGCCGCCGCGAATCGACGTAAACAGGATGCCGCCGCCGTCCGGCGTGAACGACGGCTGGTTGTCGTAACCGGGACTGCTCGTGACGTTCACGGGCCGTCCGACGGAGAGACTCTGACCGCCTGTCGTCAGCGCCGCGAGGAAGATCTCGGTGTCCGGCGGCGCGGGCGCGGCGGGCGCCTGCGGAAAGGCTGTCGTCGCCGCGGCGAGAATCACGTATAAACACTCAATGACGACGCGCGGCCGCGACGATCGTGCCCTCGCCCTCGCGGTGACGGCGCTTGCGGCGCCGTCGCTGTTTGCGCTCGTCCGCATCGCGCGCATCATACCCCTTCACGTATCGCTCGACAGCAACGAAGGATGGAACGCGTATCAAGCCGTGGCCGCGTTCACACGCGATCTCTATCCACATCCGCCGCGCTTCTTCTTCAACAACTACCCGCCGCTGTCGTTCTACGTCGTCGGGGCGCTGGGGCGATTCATCGGCGATCCAATTGTCGCAGGCCGGTTGATCGCGATCACCGCGTTCCTCGCGCTTGCCGTCATGGCAGGGCTTGCCGCGCGGCACATGCGATGCACGAGGATTGAAGCGGCGTTCGCGTCGGCGCTGTTCGTCGCCACCACGCTGGCGCTGAGCCACTACGTCGGCATCGACGATCCGCAGTTTCTCGGCCAGGCGGTCGCGACCGCCGGCGTGCTGTGGGTGATTCCCGAATCCCGCTCGTGGCGACGCCTGTGGCTCGCGGCGGCGTTCATGTCGGCGGGCATCTTCATCAAGCACAATCTCGTCGCCCTTCCGCTCGCGGCGGTCGCGTGGCTGTGGCTCCGCGATCGCGCCGCCGGTCGCCGGCTCATCCACGTGGCGTTCTGCATGTGGTACGCGGGACTCGCATCCCTTCTCGGCGTGCTGTTCCTCGGCGGCGACGGCGTCGACTGGAACGTCATGTTCGAGTCGAACTTCGCGTGGTGCCTCACGGCGGCCCTGGCGTTGAATCGGCTGCCCGCGCGCTCGAGGATCGCGTGGGCGGTGGCGTTCGCCCTGTTGCCGGCCGTCGCGGCGACGCTCGCGATTGGCCGGGCGAGACTGGACCCGGAGCCGTCGCTCGGCGTCCACTCGGGTCACGTCCCCGGGTTTGAAGAGGAGGTCGCGTTCATCGCGCGCGCGCAGGGGCCCGTGCTGTGCGAGGACCTCGCGCTCTGCTTCTGGGCCGGCCGATCCGTGGACGTGGACCTCGTCAACCTGCGGCAAGAGGTGAAGCACGGATCGCGCGCGGGTGACGATCTCGCCCGGCTGCTCGATCGACACGCCTACGCGAGCATCCAACTGAGTGCGGTCGATGCCCTGCCGGGCAAACCGTTGCGCGAAGCGCTGGCGCGATCGTATGTTCTCCTCCAGCAGAGTCCGGCCGGTCTGCTGTTCGTGCCCCGACCTTGAGGCCTGTTATGGACGACGCGTTTCTCGACGACTTTCGTCAGACGATCGATCGCGCGGCGGAGCGGCTGCTTGGGTATTCCGACAGCGAAGCGAGCCGTCATCCCGCGCCGGGTCAGTGGTCGCGCAAGGAAATCATCGGCCACCTGATCGACTCGGCCTGCAACAATCACGGCCGCTTCGTGCGCGCGCAGCTGCAGGACGACCTCGTCTTCCCCGGGTACGATCAGGATGCGTGGGTCCGCGTTGAGCGTTATCAGGATCGGCCTTGGAACGAGCTGGTCGTGCTCTTTCAGTCCTACAACCGGCACATCGTCAACGTCATGGCAACGGCGGACGCCGAGGAGCTGACGCGGCCGCGCGCGCGCCACAATCTCGATGAGCTCGCGTGGCAGACCGTCAGCGCCGCGCAGCCCACCACGCTCGAGTACTTCATGCGCGACTACGTCGAGCACTTGAAGCACCATCTCCGTCAAGCACTTCCAAACGAAGATGAACGCAGAGCACGCTGAGAGCGCAGAGTATCGGTTTCTCTGCGTGCTCCGCGGTCTCTGCGTTTAGCGTTGTCGGTCCTTCAGTTTCTTAATTCTTGATACCCAATCCGAGCCGAAGATGTCCCTCATGATGTCTGCAGTGCCACGCGTACAGCGCCAGCGCTTCGCGCAACGGTTTGCCCGGCAGGGCAT
>JACPZV010000003.1 GCA_016195295.1 Acidobacteriota bacterium | reverse complement strand
TCATGCCGCCGTGGAAGTCGGAGCCCGGCTACGGCGAATTCATCGGACATCGGCCGCTCACCGACGCCGAGATCGCCGTGATGCAACAGTGGGTCGCCGATGGAGCGCCCGAAGGGTCTAAGGATTGGGACTTCAGGTGGCAGCACGTGTATCGCTACGTCACGCCCTTCGCGCTGCCAAAGGGCACGACGCTCGCGATGCGATACACGTACGACAACTCGGCGGAGAACCCGCGCAACCCTCAGCAGCCGCCAAGGCGTGTGCTGTGGGGCCAGTGGTCAAAGGACGAGATGGGCGACCTGTGGATTCAGGTGCTCACGCGAGATGATCGCGATCTGCAGATCCTGAACGCGGCCTATCGACCCAAAATGATCGCGGAAGATATCGTCGGCTACGAGACCATGATCCGAGAGGATCCTTCGAGAGTCCAGCTCCACGACGACGTCGCGGCGCTGTACCTGGACGCGGGTCGGGCGAAGGAAGGCGCCGCCCATTTCGAAGCGTCCGTGAGACTGAAGCCCGAATCCTCCGCGGCGCACTACAACTTCGCCACGGCACTGACCCTGGCGGGAAGGGTGGATGAGGCGATCGGTCAATATCAGCAGGCGCTGCAGATCAAACCGGACTACGCGCTCGCGCACAACAACCTCGGCAGCGTCCTGTTGCGGATCGGGAATCCCGTCCAAGCGCTCCAACATTTTCGAAGCGCTCCGACTCGACCCGACGAATGCCGAGGCTCATTACAACGTGGGCAGCGTGTTTCGCTCGCGCGGCAGTTTCTCTGAAGCCATCGGTCAATTTCGCGAAGCCGTTCGGTTCAAGCCCGACTGGACACCTCCAGTGACCAGCCTGGCGTGGCTGCTCGCGACGGTTCCTGACCCCGCGCTGCCCCGTCGCACTAACCCAAATCCGGTTCCGTCACCTGAAGAGGAATATAGCTCTCCTGATGTCGTAAATCTTCAGGATGTCCGCGCCGGGCACGATGTCGGGATTGGCCGCCAGCGCCAGGGCGGGAACCGCGGCAAGCAAATCGGTGCGCAACGCCGACGAGTAGTTCGCGAACCCCATGCCGTGATTCGCGCCATTGAACATCGCCCCGCCGTGGAACTGGTTGGTGCCCGTCCTGGTGACCATGTTGAAGAGGAGGCCGCCCTTTTGCGCGACAGCGGTGCCGCCGCCGCTCGTCTGGTAGCAGGAAGGATCCGCCCACGTCAACCTTGCTCAAGACGACGCTCGGGATCACGCGCGCGGCCGCCCACACGTCAACCCTGTTCGGCAGGCTGTCCAGCATCTCGCGGGACAACACCGTCTGCTTCAACGCGGCCGTCGTATCCAGGAGGGGCGATTCTCCCTTCACGGTGATACCTTCCGCGAGGGTGCCGATCTCACTCCGCAGTAGACTGGACCTCACCGTGGCCCCACCGACTGAGTCGCGTGCGACGCCGAATTTCGCCGACGTCGTCCAGTCTGTCTTCGCGTCTGATGGTCCACTCGCCAACGCGATGCCGGATTTCGAACCGCGCGCGGGTCAGGTCGAGATGGCCGTCGCCGTGGCGCGCGTGTTCGAAGAGGGTGGCGTGCTGCTCGCAGAGGCCGGCACCGGCACGGGCAAGACGCTCGCGTATCTCGTCCCCGCCATCCTCAGCCGCGAGCGCGTGCTGATTTCCACCGGCACGAAGAATCTGCAGGAACAGATCTTCTTCAAGGACATCCCGGCGCTACGCGACGCGCTCGATGTTCCATTCACCGCGACCTACATGAAAGGCCGGGCGAACTACCTCTGTCTGCACCGGCTCGATCAGTTGAGCGAGGGCGCCGGCCCTGCGATGCACGACGTGTTCCTGCCAATCATCCGCGAATGGTCGACGCGGACCGAGACCGGCGATCGCGCGGAGCTGGAGGACTTGCCGGAGGACGTCGCCTTCTGGAGCGAGGTCTCGGCGACGGCCGAGACGTGTCTCGGCACCGAGTGCCCGCGCTACGACGACTGCTTCGTCACGCGCATGCGCCAGCGCGCTGCCGCCTCAGACGTCGTCATCGTCAACCATCATCTGCTGTGCGCGGACGCGGCGGTGCGGCAGAACGCGTTCGGCGAAGTCATTCCCGCGTGCAGCCGCGCGATCTTAGACGAGGCGCATCAGCTCGAGGACGTCGCCACGCAGTACTTCGGATACAGCATCAGCACGTACCGCCTCGAAGAGCTGGCCCACGATGTCGAACGGCTGGTGGCCGTCGGCGGATTCGAAGACGCGAACGTTCGCGCGGAAATCGAGCGCGCCGTCGAGCGGCTGCGCGATCACGCGAAATCGTTCTTCACGGAGCTGGCATTCGCGCACCGCGGTGAGGACAGCGGGAAGGGCCGCGGACCCGTCCGTTTCAAGAATGACGAGCGGATGCGCGCCAGCGTCGAGTCGTTGGGCCAAACGCGCGAGGCCGCCGCGCATCTCACCGGTGCGCTCGACGTCCTCCAGGCCACGTTGGCGCTGGTCCGGCTGAAGCCGGACCCCACGAACGAGGAAAATGCGGGCGACGGCGACGAGCAGCGGGAGGCGCTCGCGCGCCGCGCGGGCGAGATCCGCGACGATCTGCGCTTCATGCTGCGCGCCGGCGACGATCAGTACGTCTACTTCGTCGAGTTTCGCGGCCGCGCCCTTCGACACGCTCAGGGCGCCCCGAGCCTGTCGAGGGGCGGCATTTTCCTGCGCGCGTCGCCCATCGACGTGTCGGCGATCGTTCGCGAGGTGCTCTTCGATCGCATGCGCACGACCGTGCTCACCTCGGCCACGCTGGCCGTGGACGGCACGTTCGAGTACATCCGCGCGCGACTCGGCATCCGCGGCGCGGCCGAGGTGCGCTTGCCGTCCGAGTTCGACTTCGCGCGTCAAGCGCTGCTGTACTTGCCGCCGCGGATGCCGGATCCCCGCTCGGACGCCTTCGCGCTCGCGGCCGGTCGTGAAGTGATCGAAATCCTGAAGCGCACGCGAGGGCGCGCGTTCGTGCTCTTCACGAGCTACGCGACGATGCGCGCCGTGCAGGCGCTGGCGGAGATGGCGGTCGATTATCCAATTTTCGCGCAGGGCGCGGCGCCACGATCGCAGCTGCTGAATCAGTTTCGCGCGACGCCCCACTCGGTGCTGTTCGCCACGTCGAGCTTCTGGCAAGGCGTCGACGTCGTCGGCGAAGCGTTGAGCTGCGTCATCGTCGACAAGCTGCCGTTTGCCTCGCCGGGCGATCCCGTCACGGCCGCCCGCATCGAGGCGATCCGCGCGCGCGGCGGCGATCCCTTCGCCGAGTACCAGGTGCCGCTGGCGATTCTGGCGCTGCAGCAAGGACTGGGTCGGCTCATCCGTCACCGGCGCGACCGCGGCGTGCTCGCCGTCCTCGATCCCCGTCTGCGGACGAAGGGGTACGGCCGTCGTTTCGTCGCCTCTCTGCCGCCGGCGCCCGTCGTGCACGACCTGTCACACATCGCGGCGTTTTTTTCGGACTGAGCCCATCCATTTCCCCGCGGGCGCCCTGCACGACCAGTAGTGCCGCGACCGGCGCGAACGGGGTAAACTACTCCTTACGTTCGAAGGTGCTCTCATGCTTCAGGAGGATTCCATGGTCCGCCGATTCAACGGCCGGCATCTGTGGGTGATGACGTGCGCAGCGCTGTTCGCTCTGGCCATCGCGCTGCCTGCCGCCGCCCAGTCAACCGGGATGGTGCGGGGCACGGTGAGGGACGCGTCGGGGAAACCCGTGGAAGGCGCAACGATCAAAATCGACGCCGAAAGCAGCTCCCGTCATTTCGAGACGAAGTCCGACAAGAAAGGCGAGTTCGTCCAGATCGGTCTGTCGCCGGGCGCGTATAAGGTGTCGGCCGAGAAGGACAAGGTCGGGTCCAACGTCGCGACGGTGAACCTGAGGGTGGCCGCGCCCGTCGTCGCCAACCTCATCATCGGCGCGGGTGCGGGCGGCGGCATGTCGCCCGAAGCCGCGGCGAAGAACGCCGAGCTGAAGAAGACGTTCGAGGAAGGCGTGGCCGCGAGCCGCGCCGGCAATCACGACGACGCGATCGCCAAGTTCACGCACGCGGCCGAGCTGAACGAGAAGTGCTACGACTGTTACTACAACATCGCCTACTCGCAGTCGCAGAAGAAGGACTACGACAAGGCGGAAGAGGCCTACAAGAAGGCGATCGAAATCAAGGCCGACTACGCCGAAGCCTATAACGGTCTCGCCAACATCTACAACGCGACGCGCAAGTTCGATCAGGCGCAGGCCGCAAGCGCCAAAGCGGCCGAACTGACCGGCAGCGCCCCGGGTGCGCTGGGCGGCGGCAACGCCGACGCGCTGTTCAACCAGGGCGTGATTCTCTGGAACGCGGGCAAGATCGCCGACGCGAAGAAACAGTTCGAGGCCGCCGTCGCCGCCAAGCCCGATCACGCCGAGGCGCACTATCAGCTCGGCATGGCGCTCGTGAACGAAGGGAACCTCGCGGGCGCGGCGACGGAGTTCGAAGAGTATCTCAAGCTGGCGCCGACCGGCCCGAACGCGGCGACGGCGAAAGGCATCCTGGGGACCTTGAAGAAATAGCGCTTGCGGCCGCGCGAGGAGCGAATCCTCGAGCGCCGCAGCGCCGTGGATAATGTCCGACGCTTCGGCGATCCGTAACCGGTTGGCGGAGGTTCGCGCGCGCATCGCGCGAGCCGCCAGCCGGGCGGGTCGCGACCCCGCTTCCGTCCGGCTCGTCGCCGTCTCGAAGACCTTCCCCGCCGATGTCGTTCGCGCGGCCGTTGACGCGGGACACACCGAGTTCGGCGAAAACAAAGTCCAGGAAGCTCTGCGGAAAATGGATCAAACCGTCGGCCTGCCGATCCGGTGGCATCTGGTCGGTCATCTGCAGTCGAACAAAGCAAAGAAAGCCGGCGCCCGGTTCGACGTCGTGCAATCGGTCGATGATGCGGCGCTTGTTTCACCCCTGGACGAAGCCGCGCGGAATGCGGAACGTCAGCTCCAGGTGCTCGTACAGGTCGACCTTGCCGGCGAAGTGACGAAGTTCGGGGCTCGGGCGGACGAATTGCCGGGCATCTTTGCGGCGGCCGCCCAGGCCCGCGCGGCCCGGATCGTCGGGCTCATGGCCATTCCACCGGCGGTCGAGGATCCCGAATCGGCGCGGCCGTATTTTCGAGCCCTTCGTGACGTCCGGGATCGCTTGCTGGCACAGGGCATCGATCCGTCGATGCTGACAGAATTGTCGATGGGCATGAGCCACGATTTCGAAATTGCGATCGAGGAAGGTGCGACGATCGTCCGCGTCGGCACCGCCATCTTCGGCGCCCGGTAAACCTCGTCCCCTTTTGGACTACTGAAGGCGCAGGGTCGGGCCGATAAGCGTGAGCGGGAGACCGCTCACTATGAATGTCAGCCCGCTCGACCTTCGCCAGCAGCGCTTCCGATTGGCGTTCCGCGGCTTCGATCGCATCGAGGTGGCCGCCTTCCTTGCTGCGGTCGCCGAGGACTACGAACATGCGCTGCTTGAAACCGATCGACTCCGTCAGGATCTGATGCGCATGGAGGCGGTGCTGGCCGAGCATCGCGAGCACGAGCGCAACCTCCAGAACACGCTGATGACGGCGCAGCGGCTCTCCGAGGGCATCAAGGCCAACGCCGAGGCGGAGGCCCGGCGGATCATCCTCGAAGCCGAGGGCCGATCGGACCTGCTGATCGAGAAGACCCAGTCGCGGCTCGAGGACATCCAGCGCGAGATCGACGGGCTGAAACTGAAGCGCCGCGACGTCGAGACCTCGATCGAATCGACGATCCAGACGCTGCGCAACACGCTCGAGTTCGTGCGCGAGCAGGAAGCCCGCGAGCGCGAGGACAAGATTCTCTTCCACCGCCCGCGCCATGCCGAAGCGGCCGGCGCGCACGAGGCGCCCGAGTCGCGCGAGGCGCGACGACTCGGATAACCGAGTCTTGATCAAGGAGACCGCGGACGGCGTCGAGCTTTCCGTCAGAGTCATTCCCCGGGCCCGAAAAACCGAATGCGCCGGCGTCCGCGGCGGGTCCCTCCTCATCCGGCTCGCCGCGCCGCCCGTTGAAGGCGCGGCGAACGACGCGCTGATCGACTTCTTCGCCGACGCGCTCCGCATCCCAAGACGAGCGATTCGCATCGTCAGCGGCGAGCGCGGCCGCGAAAAACGCGTCGCACTCTCCGGTGTCACCGCCGAGCACGTCCGATCGTCGTTGTAGTCCGGCCTGCCGCCAACACGCAGCGCGGCCCTACAATGTCGTCGTGCTCGCGGACTTTCTCATCTGCAACACCTCTGAAGTCCTCAGCTGCGCGGGACCGGCGCCGCGCATCGGGCGGCGCCAGGCCGACGCCGGCTCGCTCGCGCGCGGCGTCGTCGCCGCGCGCGGCGGCCTCATCGTGTTCGTCGGCCACGAGTCCGACTGGCGCCGACTCGGCACGCTGACAGACGATGCCGTCGTCCTCGACGCCCGAGGCGGCGCCGTCGTGCCGGGCTTCGTCGATCCGCACACGCACGTCATCTTCGCCGGCGATCGGCGCGACGAGCTTCGCCGGCGCCTCGCCGGCGCGACCTACGCCGAGATCGCCGCGGACGGCGGCGGCATCGTCTCGTCTGTGAACGCGACGCGGGCGGCGACCGAAGACGATCTGGCCGCCGACACACGCGCCCGCCTCGACGAGATGCTCCGCTGCGGGACCACGACCTGCGAGGCCAAAAGCGGGTACGGATTGACGACCGACGCCGAGCTCAAGATGCTGCGCGTCCTGCGGGCCGTGGCCGCGGACCACGACATCGAGGTCTCGCCGACGCTCCTGGGCGCGCACGAGGTCCCCGTCGAGTACCGCGAGCGGCGTCGTGCGTATATCGACGTCGTGATTCGAGAAATGATTCCGGCCGTTGCCCGCGAGCGGCTGGCCGAATGGTGCGACGTCTTCTGCGAGACGGGCGTGTTCACGCCGGACGAATCGCGGGAGATCTTGCTCGCCGCGCGACAGGCGGGCCTGAAGCTTCGCATGCACGCCGACGAGCTCGGGCCGAGCGGCGGATCGCGAGTCGCCGCCGAGCTGCGCGTGCGATCGGCGGACCATCTGATCTTCGTCGACGAAGCGGGCGCCGACGCGCTGGCCGCCGCTGGCGTCGTCGCCACGCTTTTGCCGATCGCGTCCTTTTATTTGAAGCTTGGACGCTCGGCGCCGGCGCGCATGCTCATCGACCGTGGCGTGGCGGTGGCGCTCGCGACCGACGTCAATCCCGGCGGCGGCTTCTCGCCGTCGATGCCTTTTGCGATGACGCTCGCCTGTTTCAGCATGGGTCTCACGTTCGAGGAAGCGTTGGTCGGCGCGACGCTCAACGCGGCCTACGCGCTCGATCGACACGACCACGTGGGCGGTCTCGAACCCGGCAAACAGATGGATGCGGTCCTCGTCTCTGGCCCCGCAGGTGATTTGATCCGCGTCGGGGCGGACACAATTCGCGCGGTCGTCAAGAGAGGACGTGTGTGTCATGCTCGTTGATCGCGCCGTTCGCGATCTCATCGCGGCCTTCGGCTCGTCCGATCCGACGCCTGGCGGCGGTTCGGCGTCCGCGCTGGCGTCGGCGCTCGGCGCGTCGTTGCTGCAGATGGTGGCGAGCCTGCCGAAAACTCGCGGCGGCTCGGAGGACGAACGGTCGGCCCTGGCCACGACGACCCGGTCGCTGATCGATCTCCGCCGGCAGCTCACCGACGCGATCGATGCCGACGCGGCCGCCTACGATCAGGTCGTCTCCGCCTATAAGCGACCGAAGACGACGGCGGATGAACAGCAGGCGCGAAAGACGGCGATTCAGCGTGCGCTTCGCGCGGCGACGGACGTGCCGCTGGGCGTCATGCGGCTGTCGGCGCGCGCGCTCGCGCAGGCCGAGATCGTCGCCGAGCACGGCCACGGGGCCGCCGCCAGCGACGTCGGCGTCGCCGTCGCGCTGCTTCGGACCGGCGTGTACGGCGCGGGCCTGAACGTGGACATCAATCTCGGCGGCGTGGCCGATGCGGGGTACGTCGAAGAGGTTCGCGCGGAGTGCGCGCGGCTGTCCGCTGAGGTGGCAGTCAGGGTCGAGCGCGCCGAGTCGTTACTTCGGCGCGGCTAGCTCGTCGAGTTTCGGCGGCTTCACGTAGTACGTGTCGGTGTGCCACGTGAACGTGAAGGGATACGTAAACCCGGGAAACAACTCGATCGGTTGGGTGTAGGACCCGTCGATGATCGTGTGCTTGTCTTCGCGCTTCAGCGTGAAGCCGTCTGGGGTCAGCGGCACGTCGTGCTGCGCGGCGAGCTCCAGGATCTTCGCACGAAGTTCGTCATCTGGCTTTTCGAAGCCGTACTGCGAGGTCGCCTCCACGGCGTCCTTGAACTTGAAGTGCGCGGAGTACGGCACGAAGGCATGCCAGATCGCGTTCGCAATCACGGCGACAATCGCAAGTTTGAGAATGCCCTTGATCACGGTGTGCTCGTCAATTCTGCAATCGGCACTCTGACATCTGAAATCTGAACTCTGCAATCTGAAATTCCTAGTGAATCTGGTGGAACATCCGATCCCACCGGGTCCGCGTGAAAAAGTGGACGAAGACCGACGCGAGTCCTTTCACCGTCGCGCCCGGGCTGTCGTCCAGGTAGTCCTCGCGATCCGATTCGTACGACCAATAGATGACGAGCGCCTTGCCCTTGACGTTCTCCCGCGGGAGGAATCCCCAGTAGCGGCTGTCCTGCGAGTTGTCCCGGTTATCGCCCATCATGAAGTATTGATTCGCGGGCACGGTCACCGGGCCGTAGCGCTCGCGGACGTCGAACGATGTCACTTCCGACAGCTCGCCGCCGCCGCTGGGCGGCTGCAGAAAATGGACGTAGGGCTCGTCGAGCGCCTTGCCGTTGATGTAGACCTTCTTGTCGCGCACCTCGAGCGTCTCGCCAGGTAAGCCGATCACGCGCTTGATGAAATCGCGATCCGGCTCCACGGGGTACTTGAAGACGAGCACGTCGCCCCGCTTGATCGTTTCCACGGGAAGCAGCGCATGCTCGAGCGAGGACGCCGCCGGTCCCATCGCGAACTTGTTGACCAGCAGATGATCGCCGATCAGCAGGTTGTTCTCCATCGAGCCGGTCGGGATCTTGAACGCCTGCACGACGAACGTCCGGATGAAGAGCGCCAGGATGACCGCGATGATAATGGACTCGAAGTACTCCCGCAGCGTCGATTTCCGGAACGTCGTCTCAGCCATTAGCCCTCAGCCCTCAGCCCTCAGCCCTCAGCCTTCCAATCTTCAGCCTTCCGTCTCCGTCCCCATCTTCAGCACGGCGAGAAACGCTTCCTGCGGAATCTCGACCTTGCCGACGCGCTTCATGCGCTTCTTGCCTTCCTTCTGCTTCTCGAGCAGCTTGCGCTTGCGCGTGATGTCGCCGCCGTAGCACTTGGCGAGCACGTTCTTGCGCAGCGCCTTCACGGATTCCCGCGCGATGATCCGGCTGCCGATGGCCGCCTGAATCGCGACTTCGAACATCTGTCGCGGAATCAGCTCGCGCATTTTCGACGCCAGCGCCCGCCCGCGCTCGTAGGCCATGTCACGGTGAACGATGATCGACAGCGCGTCCACCGGATCGCCGTTCACCAGAATGTCCAGCTTGACGAGCGGCGACGGCCAATAGCCCGTGACATGATAATCGAGCGAGGCGTAGCCCCGCGAGATCGTCTTGAGCTTGTCGTAGAAATCAAGGACGACCTCGTTGAACGGCAATTCGTAGGTGATCAGCACGCGGTCCGAGGCCAGGTACTCCAGCGTTTTTTGAACGCCGCGCTTGTCCTGGCAGAGCCGCAGGATCCCGCCCACGTGCTCGGCCGGGGTGAGGATCATCGCGGTAATCACCGGCTCCTCGATCTTTGCGATGTGGCCGGCGTCGGGGAGCTTCGCCGGACTGTCGATCTCCTCCACCTTGCCGTCCGTGGTCGTCACCCGATACAACACGCCCGGCGCCGTCGTCACCAGGTCCATGTCGAACTCGCGCTCAAGGCGCTCCTGGACGATTTCCATGTGGAGCAGCCCGAGGAAACCGCAGCGGAACCCGAAGCCGAGCGCCGCCGACGTTTCCGGTTCGTAGAAGAACGACGCGTCGTTCAGCCGCAGCTTCTCGAGCGCGTCGCGCAGCTCCGGATACTCGTGGCCCTCGACGGGGTACAGCCCGGCGAACACCATCGGCTTGAGCTCCTTGAATCCGGGAAACGGCTCGCTGGTCGGACGGGCGGTTTCGGTAATCGTGTCGCCGATCTTCGCGTCGCTGACCTTCTTGATGTTCGCGACGAGAAATCCGACGTCGCCGACGCCGAGCTCGTCCATGACGACCGGCTTGGGCGAAAAGGCGCCAACCTGCTCCGCGTCGTAATCCTGGCCCTCGGCCATCAGCCGGATCTTCATGCCCGGCCGCAGCACGCCGTCGATGACGCGAACGACGATCACGACGCCGCGATAGGGGTCGTACCAGGAATCGAAGATGAGCGCTTTGAGCGGCGCGTCGGGATGGCCGGCGGGCGGCGGCAAGCGGTGCACGATCGCTTCGAGAATCTCCGGGACGCCGGTCCCCATCTTGGCGCTCGCGAGGATCGCGTGATCGCCGTCGAGACCGATGATGTCCGAGATTTGCCGTCGGGCCTCCTCGGGCTGCGCGCTTGGCAGATCGATCTTGTTGATGACCGGGATGATCTCCAGGTTGTTCTCGACGGCGAGATAGGCGTTGGCGAGCGTCTGCGCCTCGACGCCCTGCGAGGCGTCGACGAGGAGCAGCGCCCCTTCGCACGCGGCGAGCGACCGCGTGACCTCGTACGAGAAGTCGACGTGGCCCGGCGTATCGATCAGATTCAGCACGTACTGCGCGCCGTCCTTCGCCGTGTAGTTCAGGCGGACGGGGTGCGCCTTGATGGTGATGCCGCGCTCGCGCTCGAGGTCCATGGCGTCGAGCACCTGCGCTTCCATTTCGCGCGCCTGCAGCGCGCCGGTGAGCTCGAGAAAACGGTCCGCCAGCGTCGACTTGCCGTGGTCGATGTGCGCGATGACCGAGAAATTCCGAATCCGCTGCGGATCCACTATCGGATCACTTCGATTTTGATCGGAAGACGCAGAGCGCGCCACGCGCGGTCGGTGGTCAGGACCGGCAGGCGACGAATCCTGGCGAGCGCCAGCGCCGCGCGGTCCGCCAGCGACAGCCCAAGACTGCGCGTATATCGAACGAGCCGGGCCGTCTCCTTCGCTTGCTCGTCGTCGAACGAGACCAATTCGAGTCGTGACGCTGGGCCGCCGGGGAGCGCCATCGACGTGACCTCATGCGGATCGTCTGAGCCAACGACGAGATTCGCCAGCACCTCCGCCCAATTCACGACGCTGACGAGCGCGCCCTCACTAATCGCCGCGCCAACGCGCTCGGCCCCCCGTTCTTCGCGAATCAAGGCCAGCAGCGCCGAGGCGTCGAGCACTGACGCCGGCTCGCGGGATTCATTCACCGGCGTTTCTTCCTGCGGAAATACGCGATGGTCTTTTGATACTCTCGCTCGTCTTTTGCCGCTTCACGACGACGCTCCGCGATCAACTCGTCAGCCCAGCTCCGACCCGGCCGCGCGAGGTGCTTGAACATGCCGCGGAGGCTGCGCGCGTAGACCGCTCCCGTCAACATCTTGATGGCGCCGCTCGGCTCCAGGATGAGCGTCAACCAGTCGCCGTCCTTGATCCGCAATCGCTCGCGCACTTCGGCGGGCAGCACGACGCGGCCGCGGTCGGCGACAGTGACCCTGAACCCCGACGGCCGCGCCGGCGGCGGATCGCCGTACGCCGGCGCCGTTTCCCGCACGCGATTCGCGCCACGCGAGGGCTTGATCTCGTAGCTCATGCCTCGATTGTCTGCAATCCCACTCCACCTGTCAATGCCCGCAATCGTCGATACGCGGGTCAGCGCTGTTCGAGTGGGACGTAGCGCTGTGGGTGGGCCGGTCCGACGTACTCGGCCCGGGGGCGAATCAGGCGGTTGTTGGCGTACTGCTCGAGGACGTGCGCCGTCCAGCCGGCAATCCGGCTGACGGCGAAGATCGGCGTGAACAAATCGATCGGGATGCCGAGCGCGTGGTACGTCGACGCCGAGTAGAAGTCCACGTTCGCATTCAGTTTCCGCTCGGCCTTCACCAACGCCTCGATGCGCTGGGACATCTCGTACCAGCCGGGCTGGCCGGCTCGCCGTCCGAGATCCTTCGACATCTCGCGCAGGTGCGTCGCCCGCGGATCCTCGGTGTGATAGACGCGGTGGCCGAAGCCGGGAATCTTTTCCTTCCGTGCCAACCTGGCGCGCACGACGGCTTCCGCCTTGTCGGGGCCCGCATCGGCGCCGATCTCCAGCAGCAGCCGCATGACGTCGGCGTTCGCGCCGCCGTGCAGCGGTCCCTTGAGCGCGCCGATCGCACCGACGATCGTCGAGTGGATGTCCGTGAGCGTGGCGGCCGCCACGCGCGCCGCGAACGTCGACGCGTTCAGCTCGTGGTCGGCGTGCAGGATCAGCGCGACGTCGAACGCGCGGGTCGCCAGACCGCCGGGGCGCTCGCCCGTCAGCATGTAAAGGAAATTCGCCGCGTGGCCGAGGACCGGATCCGGCGCAATCGGTCCGCCGCCCGCGTGCATCCGCCCCATTGTCGCCACGAGCGACCCGATCTGCGCCGTGAGACGGACGGCCTTACGGTCGTTCGCCTGCGGCGACTGATCCGCAGCGTCGGGATCGTAGTGCCCGAGCGCCGACGTCAGCGTCCGCAGCAGGTCCATGCCGTTGCCCGCGGGCAACGTTCGTATCAGTCGGAGGATCGCCTCCGGCAGCGGACGCGCGGCGACCAGCTGCGACTGCAGGTCGCCGAGCTCCGCGCGCGTCGGCAGGCGGCGGTGCCACAAGAGGTAACACACTTCCTCGAACGTGGCGTGCCGCGCGAGATCGTGGATGTCGTACCCGCAGTACGCCAGCACGCCGCGATCGCCGTCGAGATAACAAATCGCAGACGAGGTCGCGACGGTGTCTTCGAGTCCTGCTTTCGGCGTCTCGGCCGTGGCCATGGCTCTTACGAAGGGAGTTTAGTGAATTCTCGACGAGGTGGGAACCGTCACCGACGGGGTCTGCGGCGCGAAGGAAGGCTCGCCCTGCGGGCCCATTTGCGCGTAGCGGAGGAACATCTGCCCCCACTCCGTCGTCTCGCACCAGCGCTCGAAGACGCGGCGATCGACCAGCGGCCAGCGGTAGAAGTCGTGATACACGTCGCTGGCGAGGATGAACCCGTTGACGAGGGGCGTGTGGAAGAACAGCTTCTGGAAGCGCTTCAGCGGGCCGAACCAGATCAGGTCGCCGCCGCCGATGCGCACGAGATTCTTCCCGACATGGAAATGCCAGTTCTCGTTCGCGGCGTCCACGTCGCCGACGATCTCGATCGATCGCGGATCGCCGACGCCGAGCCCGGCCTCGTGCGCCAGACGAATGTAGGCAATCGACAGCGGGTCGAAGCCCATCATCTTCGCCGACACCGCATCGATCGCCACCTGGTCGGCCGACGCCAGCATCACGTTCTTCACGACGGGGTGCATCGTGCGCGGACCGGGGCCGTTGCCGGCGGTCGTCCCGTCCATGATCGCGAAGAGACCGGAGTGAATCTCCTTCTGGATGGCCAGGAGATCGAC
The DNA here is from genome assembly GCA_016195295.1 of Acidobacteriota bacterium. Taxonomy (GTDB): domain Bacteria; phylum Acidobacteriota; class Vicinamibacteria; order Vicinamibacterales; family CAVVIG01; genus SRVP-36. The sequence goes on along the minus strand of JACPZV010000003.1, from coordinate 2,833 downwards.
CAGCGTTTCATGAATCCACGAATGCGTGTAATGCCGCCTCGTGTTCAGCAGGCCGCCGAACGCGTTCTTCATCGCCCCTGTCGTCGTCGTGTAGATGTGGCACTTGGTCGTCGGCAGGTGGACGATGTTCTTACCGAGGAAGAATTCGGGAATGTGGATGCCCTCCGGGTAGATGCGATTGAGCACGCGCATCTTCGCCTTCGGCTCGTAGGCGACCCACTTCATGTCCGCGTCCTTGAAGTTGTAGAGGACGGGAACGTGATAGCGCTTGAAGATTGGGACGTAGTGGTTGAGGTCTTCACCCTTGAACGCGTTGGTGACGACCGTCTTGTTCTGGACGCAGACCTGATCGGCGAATCCTCGGCGCGCCAGCGCTTGAATCGTACCCTCGAGCTGCCACGGCGTCGTGTTCGCGGCCGGGAACGGGAAATGCCAGGAGAGGTTGTCCTTGAGAATCGTCGTCTCGCCGGCCGCCAGCGCATGCGACACGCCGGCGAGATCCACGAGGCGATCGACGTCCGGAAGAATCGTATCGGGCGTGACCCGAAGAACGGCGACGCTGGACTTCATTTCCCGCTGGCGACCTGGGTGTTCAGCACGACCGGCTCCCCGGCGTACTGCTGGACGACCGACAGCAGACCCGTGTAGAGGAAGCCGACCTGGAAGAGCACCAGGAACGGCAGCGTGCCGTAGATCTGATTCGCAAGGGCGTAGAACACGGTCCAGGTGAAGTACAGCCCGAGCAACAGCTCGATCAGCGGTTGGACAGCCACCGACTGGCGGTACTTCTTCCCCACCCATTCGTCGGCATCCGCCTCAATGCGGTACTTCGGCGTCCGCGCGAACTCGGTGTCCTTACGAAACAACGCCTCGACCACCGCGCGCGTGTTGTTGATCGACAGCCCGATGCCGACCGACATGAGGAACGGCACGTACTTGATCCGCGCGCGCCAATCCATGTGGATCTCGCGCTGACACACGACGTAGAAGTTGCAGAATGAGAACGTCGCCGCGAAGAACAGCGGCGTGTCGATGAGCAGCATCTCGTACCAACCCATGTTGTAGCGAATCACCATCGCCGGAAACATGAGAATCGAGAGCACGCACATCAGGATGTAGTTGAAGTTCGCGGTCAGGTGGAAGAAGGCTTCCGCTTTCACGCCCCACGGCAGGCTCGAGCGGAGAATCGCGGGCAACAGCTTGCGGCACGTCTGGATCGAGCCTTTCGCCCAGCGGTGCTGCTGCGACTTGAACGCGTTCATCTCGACGGGGACTTCGGCCGGCGCGATCAAATCGGGAACGAACACGAACCGCCAGCCGCGCAGCTGCGCGCGGTAGCTGAGATCGAGATCCTCGGTCAGCGTGTCGTGCTGCCAGCCGCCCGCGTCGTCTATCGCGACCCGCCGCCACACGCCCGCCGTCCCGTTGAAGTTGAAGAAGCGCCCGCCGCGACTCCGGCCGCCGTGCTCGAGGATGAAGTGGCCGTCGAGCAGGATGGCCTGGATCTTCGTCAGCAGCGAGTAGTCCTCATTGATGTGGCCCCAGCGCGCCTGCACCATCGCGACCTTGTCGTCGCGGAAGTGCGGCATCAGTCGCGCCAGGAAGTCGGGCGTTGGAATGAAATCGGCGTCGAAGATCGCGATGTACTCGCCGCGCGCGACTTTCAGCCCGGCTTCGAGCGCGCCAGCCTTGAAGCCGGTCCGATCGGTGCGGTGGTAGTACTTGATGTCGAGGCCCTGCGCCGCGAATCGTCTGACGGCGAGCTCGGCGATGCTGCGCGTCTCGTCGATCGAATCGTCCAGCACCTGGATTTCGAGTCGCTCGCGCGGATAGTCGATTTGGCAAACCGCCCCCACCAGCCGATCCGCGACGTACATCTCGTTGTACAGCGGCAACTGGATCGTGACCACCGGCACGGGATCGAGCGACGGACCCGGCTGCGGCAACCGATCGCGATGCTTCATGTACAGATACACCAGGTAGTATCTGTGCCATCCGTAGACCGCGAGTACGATCAAGACGAAGAAGTAGGCGGCGAGCGTCAGAGTTTCAGCTGGGGTCATGTCGGGCTGGCGCAATCACTTATATTAATGACGGCCTCTGATGACGTCAAACAAACACCTCGAAGATCTCCTCGACCGGGTCGCGCGGGGCGAGCTCGACACAAACACCGCCCGCGACCAACTGATCGAGGTGCTCCGGTCCCGGCCGTTCGAGGATCTCGGCTTCGCGCGGGTCGATAACCACCGTGCCGTCAGACAGGGCTTCCCGGAGGTGATCCTCGGCATCGGCAAGACCGCGGAGCAGATCGCGGCCATCGCGGCCGAGATCACCAGACGAGGCTCGACGCTGCTCGTCACCCGCGCCGATGACGCCGCGTACGACGCGGTTCGCGCGCGCGTCCCCGGCGCCATCTATCACGCCGACGCCAAGCTGATCACCTTCCGCCAACAGGACGTCACTCCCGGTAAAGGAATCGTCATGGTCACGGCGGCCGGAACGGCGGACCTGCCCATCGCGGAAGAGGCGGCCCGAACGGCCGAGCTGATGGGCAACGAAGTGGATCGCCTGTATGACGTCGGCGTCGCCGGCCTCCATCGGCTGCTCGGCGAGCGGACTCGGCTTTCCGCGGCGCGCGTGATCATCGTCGTCGCCGGCATGGAGGGCGCGCTGCCCAGCGTCGTGGCCGGCCTCGTCAGCGCGCCGGTCATCGCGGTGCCGACCAGCATCGGCTACGGCGCCAGCTTCGGCGGCATTGCGGCGCTGCTCGGCATGCTCAACAGCTGCGCGCTCGGCGTCGCGGTCGTGAACATCGACAACGGATTCGGCGCCG
>JACPZV010000002.1 GCA_016195295.1 Acidobacteriota bacterium | reverse complement strand
GACGGCGCGCGCCTCGCCTCCGCTGACCGGCATGACTTCAAGGTGACAACCCCCTGGCGTGCCATCGTAGGTGTGCGAGGCCAGCTGTGTGCCATCTGGCGAGAGCGCGATCGAGTTGCCCGCCCCGGACTTCAAAACGGTTTCGCGGTGGCTGTCGATCTCGAATCGTATGAGGTTCGTCTGACCTGCAAATGGATCGGCGGCGCTGGCGATATAGAAAATGGTCTTCCCATCTGGTGAAATCGCGCTCGCTCCCAGTCCGGCATTCCCGGACACGCCTTTCGCTTCGCGCACGACGTCGGCTTTGCCGCTTGCCAAGTCCACGCGGTAGAAGAGCCCAGCGCTCTTCGCAAGAGATCCAAACACCAGCAGTGACTGCCCGTCGGGGAACCACTTCGGCGCGTTCGCGAGGTTGCCGGTCAGCACTTCCTTTGGCAGTGGAATGTCCCGCTCTTCTCCCGTCGTCACTGTGCGGATGACGAGAACGGTGGAGCCCGTGCTCGCCGTACCGCGTCCGCGAGACGAAAAATAGGCCAGCGAACGACCATCGGGCGACCACGTCGGGGCGCTGTTCGAGTTGACGAACCGATCGGTGGCAACAGCGGGCGGCCCGATCGCCTTCATGGCCGCGTCCAGCTGCGCGGTGTAGATGTTCGAGCGGAGCACGCCGGGCGCGAGGTAATACAGCGTCCCGTTTCGTGTGACGCCTTGCAGCCGAACTTGACCGACGTTCACCTTCATCAATTCCGCCGGACCGTTCGGCTTGCCCTGCTCGATTGGCACCGCCCAGAGAGACACGTTGCCGGTCCGATCGCTCAGGAAGAGGAGACGGGTGCCGTCGGGGGACCACAGTGGGAATCCATTGGAGGCCGGCCCCTGAACCACTTGGATTTCCCGGCTTCCGTCTGCCGCCAACACGAAAATCTCGCTTGCCGCCGTGTTGTTCCCGCTCAACGCGTCGTAGGCGATATATCGACCGTCGGGAGACAGACTCATCGCCGTGTAATTCCACGTGAGAGACTTGAGTACGCGAATGGATCCATCCTGAACCGACACCATCGCAATCTGGTTCGTGCCATCCCTCAGCGAGCGGAGCACGAGCACGTGCGTGCCATCCGGAGTCCAGCCGAACGGCCGGATCTGCGTCATTTCTTCATTGCGGTAGACGAGCCGAGGTGGTGTGCTGTCGCCGCTGGTCAACGGAACAATGCGCAGATCCGACTTGATATCCTTGCCTTTCTGCGCCGCCCACGCATACGCCACCTGCCGGCCGTCCGGAGAGAAGGCCGAGTAGAACATGGACCCACCCGCTTCGCGGGCGAGGATCCGGGTTGTGCCTTCTTTCAGGTCGCGAACGGCAAGGGCCCCGGTACCGATCTGCAAGAAGGTGAGGTATCGGCCGTCGGGCGACGGTGACCCGCGAACAGACCCAAACGCATCCTGGCCGGTCCACACGAGCCGCGCGGTCTGGCCGGCCGGAACGGGCGTCGGCGATTGCAGCGCCGCAAGCCGCGCGCGGGCCCCGGCAGCGGCCTCCTTCTGATCGGCAAACTCCCGCACGACGCGCTCGTAAATCTTCTGCGCCTCGGTGTCGCCCAGCTTCTGATAGCACTCGGCCATCCGGACCAGCGCCGTTGCGGCGATCGTGCGGTCGGGGCTCTGGGCGACCTTCTTGTACTGCTCGATCGCGCCCTTCAGGTCGCCCTTCACCGTTTCGTCAATCGCTGAGCAGCCGTTCGTGAAGACTGTGTCAATTCTCGTCCTCGAAGCGATAACCGAGCCCGCGGACGCCGAGGAGAAACTTCGGCGCCGACGGCTCGGGCTCGATCTTCTTTCGCAGGTTGAAGACGTGCGTGTCGACCGCGCGGTCGGTGATCGCGACGCCGTGTCCCCAGGCGGATGCGATCAGTTGATCGCGGCTGAGCACGCGGCCGCGGTTGCGAAGGAAGACGCCGAGCAGCCGAAGTTCCTGAGGCGTGATGTCGACCGGCTGCCCCGATCGCCGGAGCGCCGCGCGGTCGAAATCTACTTCACAGGGACCGAAACGGACCACGCGCGGCTCGTGGCGGTCGGCGCGCCGGAGCTGGGCGCGGATGCGGGCGCGCAGCTCGCGCAGGCTGAACGGCTTGGTGACGTAGTCGTCGGCGCCGGAATCGAGTCCGAGCTCCTTCTCCGCTTCCTGCACGCGCGCGGTCAGCATGATGATCGGCGTCATGACGCCGGCCTTGCGGAGCTCGCTGCAGACGTCGAAGCCGTCCATCTTCGGCAACATGACGTCGAGCAGCACCAGGTCCCAGCCGCCCTCTCTACCGAGCGCGAGTCCCTCCGAGCCGTCCCTGGCCACGCGCGTGTCGTGGCCCTGCCGGCGCAAGTCCTCCTCAAGGCACATCACGATGTCGGGCTCGTCTTCGACGATGAGGATGCGGGCCACGTCAGCTCGCGGCAGGCAACACCATGCGAAAGGTGCTGCCCGCGCCCTCCTCCGAATCCACTTCGATCGTCCCGCCATGCGCCTCGACGATGTGCGACACCATCGCCAGCCCGAGCCCGGTCCCTTTGATGCCGAGCCGGCTCGCCTTCTCGCCGCGGACGAACCGCCGGAAGATCTCCTTGCGCTCGTGCGGCGGAATGCCAAGTCCGTAATCGCGGACGGCGATCGCGACGCCGGGCGGCCGCGGCTGGACGGTCACATGAACGACGTGATGGTCGGGCGAGTATTTCACGGCGTTGTCGAGGAGATTCCAGAGCGCGTTGGTGAGCGACGCCGCGTCAGCGTGCAGCGAGATGGCCGCCGCCGGCTCGACCTCCAGGTCGATCGTGAATCCGCGCGGCGCGACCTCCTTCTGGAAATCGGCGACGACTTCGGCCGCCAGCGCGCTGACGTCGATCGGGCGCAAATCGTACGGCTTCCGGCCGTCTTCCATACGGGCAAAATCAAGCAGCGACTCGACCAGCCTGTGCAGCCGCTCGGTGTTGCGGCCGAGCGCCTCATAAAACGCCTTCCGCCGTTCAACGGGCACATCGTCGTTCTCTTCGAGCAGTTCGGTGACGTGCCGAAGCGACGTGAGAGGCGTGCGAAACTCGTGCGACACGGCGGCGACGAATTCGGTTTGCAGCCGGGCGACGGCGAGCTCGCGCTGCATGACACGCCACAGGAAATAGCTTCCGCCCGCAAGAAGCAGCAGAATCGCCGCGAGACCCATCGCCAGCAGACGCTGACGGCTGGCGAGCTCGGCGGCCATTGGGGCTGCATCGTCGGGACCGACGACGAGCGTCCAGGGCAGTCCCGTTTCCGCCGCTGTTGCCCGCGCGGTCGTCGTTCCGGCCGTCAGTGGGGGGCCGGCGATCGGTCCGCCGTCCGCGCCGAGCAGGCTCACACGCGCCCTCATCGAACCATGCGCGATCGCGGCGTCGGTCCAGGCACGGAGCACGTCAGGCGAAATCGCGAGCGCCGTCGCTGTGTCGCCACGCGCGTTCTGCAGTACCGTGATCGACGTGTTCTCGACAACCACGATGCGGCGCGAACGATCGCGCTGCAACCGCTCGTTCCACACGACGTCGGCGACCGCCGACAGGAGCGTGCGATCCGCTGACGTTGTCAGCGCGTGGCCGGTCCACCGCTCGATGTCGGCGGCGGTCAATTCCCACGCGGGTCGATCGATCCGCCATCGTCCCGCCAGCAGATCGGCTGCGAGCTGCGCCGTCTCGCGCGTCAATGCCTCGCTCCGGCCCGATTCTTCCAGCACGCCGCAAGCGGCCCGGCGCGCCTGCAGATCCGCCGGCGCGCCCTCGATGGCGACATCGGGGATCTCGGCAAGCGTTCGATAAGCGGCCAATGCGGCATCCCAGTGTTGCTGCGACCGGTGCAGTCTGGCCAGACGCAGAAGCGCGCCCGCGCGAACCTCGGGCTTGGCCGAACGCGCCGCCTCCGCGTAGATCGCCAGCGCGCGATCGCCGTCGCCGCGGAACTCGAGCGCTTCGGCTTCGGCGAACGGGCTGGCGCCACTGCCGCGCGTGGCTCGCCACACCGGAAGCCACGCGACGCGGTCCGGCGGCTGCGCCTCGACGCCCTGCGCCGAGATGACGAATCTCACCATGCCCTCGGGGACCGGTCCATCGGACAAGCGCCGTTCGGCGTCGGACAGCGATCGTTCCAGCGCGCGAATCGCCGCCTGCGCGGCGACCTGGCGACGCTCGAGGTCCCGCTGCGCAAGCAGCGCGCGGTCCTGCTGCAGCAGCTGCACACCCAGCCACACGAGCGTCGCCGCCGGCGGCACGGCGACGGCGAGGAGCAGAAGGGTCAGGCTGCGTGAGCTGCGGCGCGACAGACGTTCGCTGGCCATGCCTCGGCATCGCTATTCAAGCATTTCCGCGTGTGCCGCCGGACAACTTTCTGTCAAGATTCCGTTAATGGCGACGAGACCGGACTTCTGGCGAAGCTCGCGTTGACGGACCGGGCGGCGTGAGACATACTGGTCTCACACTATGTCCGCCACCGCGACTGTCCGCGATCTGCGCAATCGCTTTCCTCAGGTCAGGAAGCTCGTGGAGCTGGAAGGCGAAGTCGTCGTGACCGAGCAGGGGACGCCGGCGTATCGGTTGACGCGGTATTCGCCGCCCGATCGCAGGAAACCGGCGCCTCCCAAAGACTATCTGACACGTCTGCGCCGCCATCAGCCCCGTCCCATCAGCGCGGCCGCGGCGAAGGCGCTCCACGACGCCAACCGTGGCGAGCGCTGATCGCACTTACGCCGACCCCAGCGCGCTGCTGAAACTGTACGTGCACGAGCCGGAATCGGCGGCGATGAGCGCGTGGAGAGCGCGCACCAAAGGGGCGCTGCCGATCACGCCGCACGGCCGGCTGGAGATCGTCAACGGCATCTGCCTCGCGGCGTTTCGGAAGCTTATCGACGCCGACGCGATGAGCGACGCCATCGCGTCATTCAACGAGGATCTCGCCGACGGTCGTTACTCGGAGGCCGATGTGCTCTGGCGCGCGACGCTCAGGCGGGCCGGCGAACTCAGTCGGGTCCACACGCCGGCTCTCGGCTGCCGCTCTCTGGACGCGCTGCATGTCGCGACCGCGCTGGAACTCGGTCTGCGGTCGTTCGTGACATTCGACGCACGACAGCAGCGACTGGCGCGCGCGGCCGGGCTCAAAGCCATCACACCTTCTGTTTGAGAGAGCGAGCGGACGGCGGCGCTTTGCCGCCGTCCCGGTGGGCAATCGGGGTGACGGCCCTGGGCCGTCATTTCTTCACGTTCAACACCGGCAGGAAATTCTCCAGCACCCAGACCTCGGCTCGATACGCGCCGGCCACATACGCGAGTTGCTTTCCGTCCGGATGCAGGCGGAGATCGGTCGGTTCCGTCATGGTCAATCCGAGTCGCTCCGGCTTACTGCCGTCGACCGGCACCCGCCACAGGTCGGCCTGCGCAGCCTGTGGATTGCGGCCGCTGGTCCGCGCGATGATCAGGCTTACTCCGTCGCGCGTCCACGCGAAGCTGCTCGCAATGTCCTCGGGCGCCTGTACCCGAAGCAGCTCGCGGAGCTCTCCAGAGATCGAGGCCACCTTCAGGGCCGTCCAATGTGCCTCGTCGTTCTTGTCGGCGACGGCTATCCTCCGCCCCTCGGGGGAAACCGCGAAGTAGGTGGCCCACTGCGTCCGTTGACCAGGGAAGATCAGCATGACCTGTCCCGTGCCGAGCTCGCGGAGGAAGACCTTGCCGGGTTGCGCGTAGAAGATTCTCATGCCGTCGGGCGACCACGCGAGATCGGAGATCACCCCGGACTTCGGATCGATCGCCGTGACGTCGCCTGTGCCCAGCGCGATGCGATAGATGCCCCAGCCATGGCGGGGGTCGTTGGCGCGAAACGCCAACGATTCGCCGTCGGGTGACCAGCGGAGCTTTTGCACCCAGTTCAGCGACGTCTTCAACTCCCGCTCGTCGCCGCTGGCAAGGTCGCGAATGCGGATAGGCGATGGCTCTCCTTGCTTGATCGGCGCATACGCGAGCGCCCGGCCGTCCGGCGACCAGTCGGCCGACAGTTTCAGGCCGACGAAGTTCGGGCTTATCGGCGCAGGAGCCTCGGCGACGCGTCCTTCTCGAACGTCGATCGACGCTACGTAGAGCTCGCGCAGCGTCGTGCTCACGCCGTAGTAGTACGCGCCGGATCGTGTGAACCCCATCGGGCTAATGCTTCCAACATCACGCTTGACGAGCTCCGGCGAACCAACGGACTTCCCGTTTGCGACTTGAATGACCCAGGCGTCGAGCGACTGAGCACGGTCGCTTTGGAAAAGAATCCGCGTGCCGTCCGGCGTCCAGCCAAGGACGACGTCATTGGCCGGGTGTCGAACGAGGACGTTCTCCTGACTGCCGTCCGCGGCCATCACGAAGATGTCCCGTGGGCCCGCACCCTCGCCTTGTGGCAAGTCATACACGAGGTAATGAGCATCGGGTGAGAACATCACGCGGGAGGGACCATTCCAATCGGTCGTCTTCAGCACCTTCGGAGCCGCAGAGCCGACATCGAAGATGGCGATCTGCTTCGTGCGATCCCTCCTGGCGACCACGCAAAGCAGCCGGCGTCCGTCTGAAGACCAGTCGGTGGGTTGAACGTAGTCGATCTCAGGATTCCGGTACAGGACTCTTGGCGCTGCGCCATCGGTCGTGACTTCGCGGAGCTCGAACGTGTCGTCCCCGGCGTCGCCTGGACCATACCAGCTATAGGCGACGCGCCTCCCGTCGGGTGTGATGAGCGAATAGATCGCGCCTTCTCGAGGTCCGCCCTTCGTCAGCAAACGCCGCTTCCCGTTCGTCAGATCGAGGAGCGCCACATTGCCGGTCGAGTAATCCACCATCGACACATAGTGACCATCTCCGGAAGGCCGGCTGCTGACGTCTATGTCGGACCCGTCCCATAGCCTGCGCGTGGAAATGCCAGCGACCGAAGCGCCGCCTGGAGAGGTTAAACGCTTGCGGACTTCAGCCACGACCTCCGTCTGGTCGGCGTACTCGTGGAGCACTCGTTCGTAAATCCGCTCAGCCTCCGCATTGCCCAGCTTTTGATAGCACTCGGCCATGTGGACAAGCGCCGTCGCCGCCACGGCGCGATCGGCCTTGTACGTGGAGACGATGGCGCCGTATTGTTTGATGGCGCCGTTCAGATCGCCGTCCACGGTCTCGGTCCGGATCGCCGCCTGCAGATCGATATCCTGCTGTTTTTTCTGCTGCGCGATGACGCCGCCCGCCAGCAGCACGATGATTACCACGAATGCCGTCAGAATTCTTCGCATGTCGCTCACCTCCATGCGAGCCACTCTAGCGAGTAAACGTGACGGGCCAACGCCGCGACCGTGATGTTTCCGTGTCGTTTTCATCCTAGTAATTGTTGAGCGCTGCCCGTCATGACGCGCTCAACAATTACTCATGGCTCGAACCGGTACCCGATGCCCCGCACGCTGACGATATGCCGCGGCTCCGCGGGGTCTGCTTCGATCTTTCGGCGAAGCTTGACGACGTGCGTGTCGACGACCCGGTCGGTGACGAAGACGTCGTGCCCCCAGACCGCGTCGACGACCTGCGCCCTCGTCATGACGCGCCCCTGATTGCGCAGGAACGTCTGCACCATCTTGAGCTCGATCGCGGTGAGATCCGTCCGCGCGCCGGCGCGCCGGAGCTCGGCTCGCGCAAAGTCCACCTCGCAGTCGCCGACCTTCTGCACCGGCTCATCGTCCGGCGCTGCCCGGCGCAGCAGCGCCCGGACGCGGGCGCGAAGCTCCCTCGGGCTGAACGGCTTGGTGACGTAGTCGTCGGCGCCCATGTCGAGGCCCATCACCTTTTCCGCTTCCTGCGCCTTCGCGGTCAGCATCAGCACCGGTGTGCGGATCTTCGCGCGCCGCAGGTCGCGGCACACCTCGAATCCGTCCTTCAGGGGCAGCATCACGTCGAGGAGAATGAGATCCCAGCCGGGCTCGCGCGCGCGGCGGCTCGCATCCTCGCCGTCGGTGGACACTTCGACGTCGTGCCCTTCGTCGCGCAGATCGAGCTGGAGCCCCAGCGCGATGTCAGGTTCGTCTTCGACGATGAGAATGCGCGCCATGGTAACGAAGCTTCGCTTTAAACCAACGAGTGACGCCGAAGCTTCGTTACTAGTTGCGCGGCCGCGGACGCGGCCGCGCCCAAGCCGGGCTTGCACGGCGACGTTGACACGTTCGTCATCATTTTGGCCGTGCAAGCACGGCTGGCAGCACGATCGTGAACGTGCTGCCCTTGCCCGGTTCGCTTTCCACTTCAACGTGCCCGTGATGCGCTTTCACGATGTCGTCGACCATCGCCAGGCCGATGCCGGTCCCCTTGATGCCCCGGATCCGCGCCTGCTCCCCGCGGTAGAACTTGGAGAACACCTCCGCCTGCTCGTGAGCCGGGATGCCGATCCCGTGATCCCGTACGGCGATGAACACCTGCCCATCGCGGTTGTGCAGGTCGACCTCAACGTGCGAGGGTGTCGTCGAATACTTGACGGCGTTGTCCAGCAGGTTCCACACCGCCCTCGCCAGCGCCTCATCGTCGGTGTCGATTGGTGCAGAGCCATTGCCGCGAAACTCAATGTCGTATCCCGCTGCCAGGGCGTCGGCGCGGAAATCATGGACGACCCGGCGAACGAGCTCGGCGCCATCGCGCGGCTCGAACCGGTAACGGCGCGCGCCCGCCTCCATGCGGCCGAAATCGAGCAGCGATTCAACGAGCCTCGTCAGCCGGTCCGTGGCCCGCGATTGCGCGTCATACGCGGTGCGGCGGCGGTCGTCATCGAGCGCGGGATGCTCCCGGAGCATGTCGGTGAACTGCCGCAGAGCGGTGAGGGGCGTTCGAAACTCGTGCGACACGGCGGCCACGAAATCCGACTGCAAACGGGCCACGGCCATCTCTCGCTTGACGGCGCGCACGATCAGGTAGCTGGCGACGAGGGCCATGGCGACCAGCAGCACGAATCCCGCGGCGAGCCACAGTCGGCGCCGCGCGAAATCGTAGCGTTCAACCGGCGGGTCCAGGCTGGCGGTCACGACGCTCCACGGCAACGCGGACTCGGCGGCGCCCCTGACGGTTTTCGGCCCGTCTGTTCCGACCGTTCCAAAGACACGCGCTTCGTCTGTGTCGCGGAGGCCGAAGGAAATGTTCTGTTCCTTGGCGATCGGCGCGAGCGCCCTGAGCCACTGAGATTCCACGAACGCGGGTGCCGCGACGAGCGCGCGAAAGGAACCGTCCGAGTTCTGCCAGAGCACGGAAAGCGGCTGTCGGTTGACTGACAGGGATTCACGTCCGGAAGAGGCGCGTGCGGGCGGGCGCGACAACATCCACCGGTCCCACAACACGCTGACAGCCTCTGCAAAGACCTCCGGCTGTCGCGCTCCCAACGATTCACCGCCCGTCCACTTCGCCGCGTCCGTCGCGTAGAGCGAATAGACGGGGCCGGTCAATGTCCATCGACCTGACCACAGCTCGCGCTGAAGACCAAGCGCTTCTGCCCGGAGGTTCGGCCACTGCCGCTGCTCTTGGAGCAACTTGCAACGCGCGTATCGCCCGATCAATCCCGCCGGCACGCTGCCGACGGACACGCCGTCCATCTCGGACAGTCGGCCGTACGCCGCGAATGCTTCCTCGAATCGACCCACGTTGTGGAGATTCCGTCCGAGGCGCAACAAGGCGCCGGCGCGAATCGCCGAATCGGAAGACCTGGCGAGCTCGCGGAAAGACGTGATGGCGGCGGCGCGGTCGTGCTGGTGGAATTCGAGATCTTCCCCGCGGGCGAAGGTCGTGGCGGAAGCTTCGGGCAGCGGCTGGACCACGGGAAAATAGGCCAGGCGCTCGTGAGGAGACGCCTCGACGTGCCCGTCCCGAAACGTCACGGCCACCGCTCCGTCAGCCCCGGGTCCGCTGCCGGCTGCGAGGCGCTGCTCGGAAACCGAGACCGCGCGCTGGAGGGCGGACACGACGAGGTCGGCTCCACGCTCGACCCGCTGCCGGACCTGCTGTTGTTCGAGGGCGCGGTCTTGTTCCAGTAGACGCCACCCGAGCCACAGGAGCGTGGCAAGCGGCACCACCGTGATGCCGACGATCAGCGCGACGAGGCTTCGAGGCGGGCGCGTGGAACCCTTGGAGAACATATGGGGCGGAAGCTGCAGTCTATACGCGTCGTGTGCCGGGTTCGTGGCGCGTTTGTGCCGTTTCGGTGATGGCGAGCATTGCGGCGGTCACGCCGCGCCAATTCGATCGCCCACCTCACCGAATTCTTCTTGATAAAAACCGATTCTACGGAATCGTGATCAAGATGTGCTTCAGTGATCACGCCCCAGCCCACTTTCACGCCGAGTCTGATCGCGGGCCTGCCCTTCGGCGGGCTCAGGGCATCCCGAGCCTTGTCGAGGGATGAAAGGCCCGCGCTACGGCCATTAATTAATGTAGGCGGGGCGAGAGACAACTCGTGACAAGCCGTGACCATAAAGTGCCATTTCTGGAGCTTCGCGGCCCTATACTGACCGGTGCTACGCCAAGTCACACACGGAGTTAGCCGATAACATGGAAAAGAGATGAGAAACCTCGCGATCGTGATCGCGACGGCTGCGTTTGTGAGCGCCGGTGTGATCGCTGACGGTCCGCAACAAGCAACCAGCACGCCCGCGTCGAAGGCCGCGCCCGCCAAGACGACCGCACCCGCGGCCAAAGCGCCCGCGCGCGCCGTGACGGCGGCGCCGAAGTTGGCCGCGTCGCATCCGTCGGCCGCGGCGCTTCCCATCGAAGCGCAGAACAAGCTGGTCGCGCAGTACTGCGCGACATGCCACAGCGAGCGCATGAAGTCCGGCAACCTCGTGCTCGCCGACTTCGACGCGTCGAAGGTCGCGCAGAACGCGGACGTCGCGGAAAAAATGATCCGCAAGCTGCGGTCGGGCATGATGCCGCCGACCGGCGCGCGCCGCCCGGACGCCGATACGGTGAAGGCGTTTTACACCACGCTCGAAAACAAGATCGACGCGGCGGCCGCGCTCAATCCCAATCCCGGCTGGCGTCCGTTCCAGCGACTGAACCGCGCGGAGTACGCGGCGGCGATTCACGACGTGCTCGGCGTAGACGTGGACGTCAACGCGTTCCTGCCGCCCGACACGATCAGCGGCGGATTCGACAACGTCGCCGACGTCCAGAGCTTCTCGCCCGCGCTGATGGAAGGCTACCTGCGCGGCGCGAGCCAGATCAGCCGTCTCGCGGTCGGTGATCGCAACGCGACGCCCACGTCGGTGACCTACAAGATCGGCCGCACGACCTCGCAGATGCGTCACGTCGACGGCGCGCCAATGGGCACGCGCGGCGGCTTGTCGGTCGTCCACACGTTCCCCGCCGACGGCGACTACGTCATCAAGATGTCGATGCACAACGAGCCGCTCGGCGGCATCTACGGCCGCTACTCGATGCTGACGATGAACATCACCGAGCAGGTCGAGGTGTCGGTGAACGGCGAGCGCGTCGCGCTGCTCGACGTCAGCCCCGCGATGAGCGAGACCGACTTCGGGCAGAACAAGGGCCAGAACGGCCTCGAGCTGCGGACGCCGCCGATTCACATCACCGCTGGTCCGCACCGCCTGTCCGCCGCATTCATTCAGCGGCTGGACGGCCCGGTGGACGACCTCGTCGCGCCGCTCGAGAACACACTCGCCGACGTCAACATCAGCTACGGCGTGACCGCGCTGCCGCACATGCGCGACGTCACCGTGATCGGTCCGACCAACGTCACCGGCGTGTCGGACTCGGTGAGCCGCCGGCGGATCTTCACGTGCCGGCCCGTGTCCGCGAACGAGGAAGAAACCTGCGCGACGCAGGTCGTCAAGAACCTCGCCGCGCGCGCGTACCGGGGCGAGGGAACCGCGGACGACATTCAGGACGCGATGGAGTTCTACCAGCGGGGCCGCAAGGACGGCGACGGCCGGGGGGCAGGGGCCCCCGGAGGGGATTTTGAAAGCGGCGTCCGCCTGTCGCTGCAGTCGATGCTGGTGAGCCCGCGGTTCCTATTCCGTCTCGAAGAGACACAGACGCCGGCCGCGCCGGTCGCGAAGAACGCGAGTTATCGCCTCAACGATCAAGATCTCGCGTCCCGCCTGTCGTTCTTCCTCTGGGGCACGGGGCCGGACGCGACGCTGTTGAAAGCCGCGAGCGGCGGTCTGCTGCGGACGCAGGCGGGACTCGAAAAGCAGGTCCGTCGCATGTTGGCCGACCCGCGGTCCGAGGCGCTTTCGACGCGGTTCGCCGGACAGTGGCTGCGGCTGCAGGATCTCGATCAGATTCATCCCGACTATTTGTTGTTTCCGCAGTACGACGACACGCTCGCGCACGCCATGCGCCGCGAGACCGAGCTGTTCTTCGACAGCATCGTCCGTGAGGACCGCAGCGCGCTCGATCTGCTCACCGCGGACTACAGCTTCGTGAACGAGCGCCTCGCGAAGCACTACGGCATCCCGAACGTGACGGGCGCCGAATTCCGTCGCGTGCGGCTCCCGGAGCAACGG
Organism: Acidobacteriota bacterium; assembly: GCA_016195295.1. Lineage (GTDB taxonomy): Bacteria > Acidobacteriota > Vicinamibacteria > Vicinamibacterales > CAVVIG01 > SRVP-36. The sequence continues at coordinate 5,486 of JACPZV010000002.1, read as the reverse complement.
CGCGGTTTGCTCGGGCAGGGCAGCATCCTGACGCTGACCTCGGTGGCGGATCGCACGTCGCCGGTGTTGCGCGGCAAGTGGGTGATGGAAGTGCTGATCGGCACGCCGCCGCCCGCGCCGCCGCCCAACGTTCCCGCGTTAGACGATTCGGTGAAGGCGATCGAGGGCGGCAAGTTGCTCTCGACGCGGGAGCGCATGGAAGAGCATCGCAAAAACCCGGCGTGCGCCTCGTGCCACCGGGTCATCGATCCGCTCGGCCTCGCGCTCGACAACTTCGACGTCACCGGCGCCTGGCGCATCAAGGACAACGAAGTGCCGGTCGACGCCGCCGGTGACCTCTACGACGGCACCACGGTGAACGGACCGGACGGTCTGCGCGCGGCGCTGCTGCGGCACCAGGACATGGTGCTGCGCACGCTGACGGAAAAGCTGCTGACCTACGCGCTCGGCCGGCGCGTCGAGTACTCGGATATGCCGACGGTCCGCGCGATCGTCAATACCGCGGCGAAGAACAACAACCGGATGTCGTCGTTCATCCTGGGTGTCGTCAACAGCCCGGCGTTCCGGATGAGCAAGCCCGACACGACCAACAAAGCGGTGACGACCGACGCCAACTCGAGATAAATGTAGGGCGGGTCCTTTGGACCCGCCGGATTGGAACGGAGATGTAGGGCGGGTCCTGTTGGACCCGCCGGATCGGAACGGAGACCACACGATGTTGATCACGAACAAACACCTGTCACGCCGCACGGTCCTCAAGGGCGTGGGCGCGACGATGGCGCTTCCGCTGCTCGAGGCGATGGTGCCGGCCCGGCGCGTGTTCGGCGCCACGAACGCGGCGGGCAAGAAGATCCGCCTCGCGTGCGTCGAGATGGTGCACGGCTCGGCCGGCAGCACGGCCTTCGGGATCAAGAAGAACCTGTGGGCACCGGCCGCGGTCGGCCGCGACTTCGACCTGAGCCAGACGAGCCTCAGGTCGCTCGAGCCGTTCCGCAACGACATCACGATCGTGAGCAACACCGACGTGCGGAACGCAGAGGCGTTCACCGCGCCGGAAATCGGCGGCGACCACTTCCGGTCGAGCGCCGTGTTCCTCACGCAGACGCATCCGAAGCAGACGCAGGGATCGGACGTGAGGGCCGGGACGTCGCTCGATCAGATCTACGCGCAGAAGTTCGGGCAGGACACGCCGATCCCGTCGATGCAGCTCTGCATCGAGAACGTGGACCAGGCCGGCGGCTGCTCGTACGGGTATTCGTGCACCTACACCGATTCCATCAGCTGGGCGTCACCGTCTTCGCCGCTGCCGATGGTGCGCGATCCGCGCGTCGTGTTCGATCAGCTCTTCGGCGTCGGCGCGACGCCGGGCGAGCGGCGGACCCGGCGGGCCGAGGATCGCAGCATCCTCGACTGGCTCTCCTCGTCCGTGAACCGGCTGAAGAAGGAGCTTGGCGCCGCCGACCGCGCGCGACTCAACAACTATCTCGACGAGGTGCGCGAAATCGAGCGGCGCATTCAGAAGGTCGAGGCCTACAACAGCAGCGGCGAGCCGCGCGAGCTGCCCGAAGCGCCGATCGGCGTGCCGGACTCGTTCGGCGAGCACACCAAGCTGATGTTCGATCTGCAGGCGCTGGCGTTCGCGTCCGACATCACGCGCGTCTTCGCGTTCAAGCTTGGACGCGACGCCTCGAACCGCACGTATCCCGAGAGCGGCTTCAACGGCGCGTTCCACTCGAGCTCTCATCACGGCGAGCGCGAGGACCGCATCATGGACTTCGCGAAGATCAACGCGTATCACGTGAGCATGATTCCGTACTTCATGGAGAAGCTGAAGAGCACGCCGGACGGCGACGGCACGCTCCTGGACAACACGCTCATCATCTACGGGTCGCCGATGGGCGACTCGAACATTCACAACCACAAGCGGGTGCCGCTGTTCCTGGCGGGCCACGCGGGCGGGACGCTCAAGGGCGGTTTGCACGTGCGAGCCGAGGACGGCACGCCGATGGCGAACGTCATGCTGAGCGTGCTCCACACGCTCGGGGTCGACGACGTGTCGAGCTTCGGCGACAGCACGCGCGAGTTCGATCTCAACGGCGCGTCGCCAAAGACGACGGTGGCGTGATCGACAAGGGCTGAGGGCGAAGGGCTGAGGGCTGGGGACCTTAACATATGGTGCGACGCAAGGTGATTTGGAGAACGCGAGCCGCGATGCTCGGCGCGCTGTCGCTGTCCGCGCTGATGTACGCGGCCTCACCCGACGCGTCGATCGCGGATGCCGCGATGCAAGGGGACAAGGACACGGTCCGCGCGCTGCTGAAGCAGGCGGCCGACGTCAACGCCGCGCAAGGCGACGGCATGACCGCCCTCCACTGGGCGGCGATGAAGAACGACGCCGAGTTGACGCAAATCCTGTTGTACGCCGGCGCGAACGTGCGGGCCACGACACGCATCGGATCCTACACGCCGCTCATTCTCGCCGCCCAGAACGGCAACGCCGCGGTGATGGAGCCGTTGATCAAAGGCGGCGCGGACGTGAACGCGAGGACGTCGAACGGCACGACGCCATTGATGTTCGCCTCGGCCTCGGGCAACGTCGCCGCCGTGACGGCGCTCCTCGATCACGGCGCCGACGCGAAGACGAAGGAATCCACGCGCGGGCTGAACGCCGCGATGTTTGCCGCCGCCTCCGATCGCGCGGCCGTCATCAAGATCCTCGCGGGCCGCGGCGCCGATCTGAAGGCGACGACGAATATCGTCGACCTGAACGCGATCGACCGCGCGTCGTTCGCCGGCATTCTGTTCGGCAATCCTGCGCCGCCTCCCGCGCCGGGCGCGGCCGGTGGACGCGGCCCTTCGGCAGGCTCAGGGCAGGGTCCTTCGGCGGGCGCAGGGCCGGGCGGTCGCGGGGCGCCGGCGGCCGACGGGCGCGGCGCCGCCGCGCCGCAGGACAACGCGCAGCAGGGCCGCAATTTCCCGGGCTTCGGACGCGGCCAGGGCAAGGCCGGGATCGATCGCAATTACCAGCTCAACGAGCTCGTCTCGACGCAGGGCGGCATGACGCCGCTGCTGCTGGCGGCGCGTCAGGGCTATGTCGAGAGCGCGCAGGCGCTGCTCGACGCGGGCGCCGACATCAATCAGGCCAGCGCGGGCGACAAGACGAGCCCGCTGCTGATCGCGACGCTCAACGGACATTTCGATCTCGCGAAGGACCTGCTCGATCGCGGCGCGGACCCGATGCTCGCGTCCGACAACGGCGCGACACCGCTCTACGCCGCGCTCAACTGCGAGTGGGCGCCCAAGTCGCTCTACCCGCAGCCGCGCGCGTACTTGAATCAGAAGGTGACGTACCTCGACTTGATGAAGGCCCTACTCGACAACGGCGCGGATCCTAATGTGCGCTTGACCAAGAAGATCTGGTACTCGGGCTACAGCTTCGATCTGTCGGGCGTCGACGAAATCGGCGCGACGCCGTTCTGGCGCGCGGCCTACGCGTCGGACGTCAACGGCATGAAGCTGCTCGTCTCTTACGGCGCCGACCCGAACATCCGCACGATGAAGGGTGCCGGCCGACCGCGCGCGGGCGATCAGGATCGTGAAGTGCGCGACGTGTCGCCGCTGCCGCCCGTGGCCGTCGGCGGTCCAGGCGTGACGCCGCTGCAGGCGGCGGCGGGCGTCGGGTACGGCGAGGGCTTCGCGGCGAACTCCCACCGGTTCGCGCCCGGCGGCATGCTCGCGGCGGTGAAGTACCTCGTCGAGGAACTGCACGCCGACGTCAACGCGGCGGATCACGAAGGCAACACCGCGCTGCACCACGCGGCCGCGCGCGGCGACGTCGAGATGATTCAGTATCTCGTCTCGAAGGGCGCGGACGTCATGGCCGTGAGCCGCGAAGGGCGCACGGTCGCCGACATGGCGAACGGACCCGTGCAGCGCATCCAGCCGTGGCCCGAGGCGCTCGCGCTGCTCGAAAAGCTCGGGTCCAAGAACAACCACAAATGCGTGTCGTGCTGATGCAGCTGTAGGGCGGGTCCTTCTGGACCCGCCGGCTGATGGAGCTGTAGGGCGGGTCCTTTTGGACCCGCCAGTCATGCCGGGTCCGAAAGGACCCGGCCTACTGATGCGTGCTCTCCTTCAAGACGAGACTTCCGTGCTTCGTCTTCAGCCTTCAGACTTGAGACTTCACACTTTCAGTGATCCTCAAGCCGATGCTTCTCCGCCTCGATGTCCATGGCGATGTTGTCGCGCCGTGCGACCGCCGCTTCTTTCTTCCGTTTTTTTGCCGCGGCGGCCTGCGTCTTTTCCGCCGAGCTGACCGCGAAGCCTGACGACAGCTTCTCGAGGTCGCGTCCGTGGCACGCGGGGCACTCGGGCGCGCCTTGCTCGGGGCGCACGAGCGCTTCGAACCGATGCGCGCACGACCGGCAATGGAAATCGTAAAGAGGCATTCCGCGCTTCTCTCTCGAACCCTCACAGGATACTCTGAGTCCATCTGAATCGACGCCCGGATTGTCCCGTACGACGGCCGGTTCACGTTCGTGCGCGTGAAGTACGAGAGCGCGCCGGGCGGCTACTGGTACGGCGGCTGGCCGGCGTGGGGCCACGGCTATCCGCTCGCCGAGTCGAACCTCATGAAAATCATGAACGAGGTCAGCTTCCTCGGCCCGCACACCGACGAGATCAACACGCTGACGTTCGACGATCCGGGGATCGGCAAGTATCCCGTCGCGTACGTCATCGAAGTCGACTGGTGGGCGATGACCGATCGCGAGGCTGAGGCGATGCGCGCCTATATACAGAAAGGCGGCTTCGTGATCGTCGACGACTTCAAGCCGCGGCGCTTCCGCGGGGGATTCGGCGGCGGTCCCGGCGGTTACGGCTACGGCACCGGCTGGGAAGTCTTCGAAGCGAACATGAAGCGCGTGATGCCGACCGCGAAGTTCATGGACATGGACCTCGCGCACCCGATCTTCCACTCGTTTTTCGAGATCAAGTCGCTCGACATTCCGCAGGCGTACGTCGCCGGTCAGGCGATCTTCCGCGGGATCTTCGAGGACAACGATCCCTCGAAACGCCTGCAGATGATCGTCAACTACAACACCGACGTGTCGCAGTTCTGGGAGTGGTCGGGGCTCGGGCTTCGTCCGATCGACGACACGAACGAAGCCTACAAGCTGGGCGTCAACTACCTGATGTACGGCATGACCCATTGAAAGCGTATTGGGTAGTTGGGTAATTGGGGAGTTGAGTAATTTGATTCCTGCCGTTCACAACGGCGGCGCGACGCGTTTCTTCGTGGCCTGCTCGAACGCGTAGGCGAGCTCGATCAGCTTCGGCTCGCTGCACGCCGTTCCCGTGAAGCCGACGCCGAACGGCGCCGGCTTCGCGTTGAATCCAGCGGGCAACGCGGGCGACGGCGCATTCGGCACCATGCCGAACGGCTCGACGATGATCGGGTAGCCGGCCCGCGCGGCGAGACCGGCGCC
>JACPZV010000001.1 GCA_016195295.1 Acidobacteriota bacterium | reverse complement strand
CTGCTGTTGCGGCGGCTGCTGATACGCGCGCGCGCCCAGCGACGCCGCACCGATCGCGATCAAGACGCCGAGCAAGTGCACGCGCCTCATTGCATCCTCCTCGGCGGGTCCGAAAGGACCCGCCCTACTCGTCACCAGTCACCAGTCACCAGCCGCCAGCCACTACTTCATCTCCGCCGCGAGCCGATTCAACCGCCCCTCGACCCCGCCAAACAGCGGCGAGACGGTGCCCGAGTAGCCCATCGATTCGTACTTGGCGGGCAGCTTCCAGTCGCCCGCGGCGTCCTTGGCTGATTTGCCCGACTTCAGCGCGTTCCGCGCCCACGTCAGGAAGTCCTGGTTGAACTCCGCGAACGTCTGCAAATCCGGCCACGTCGTCGTCGTGTTGCTGTGGCCGTTGACGAGCGTGTCGACGTTCTTGATGCCGCTGTGGACCTTGTTCAGCGTCTCCGGATAGTGCAGGACGCTGCCGCCGTTGTCGCCGTCGACGAGCGGCAGGTTCTTGCCGGCGAACAGGTCGCCGATGTGCGCGGTGCGCAGCGCCGGGAACACGACGATCGCGTCGCCGTTGGTGTGGCCGGGACCGAAGTAATAGAGATCGATCTGGTCCGCGCCGCGGCCGAGCGTCATCTTGTCCTTGAACGTCCGCTTCGCCATGCCGCGGTTGTTGTTCTGCTTGAAGATGTCCATCTTCTCCATGTTGGCCTTCGTGTTTTCCTGCGTGACGACGTCGACCGTCGCTGGAAATTCCACGTTGCCGCTCACGTGATCGCCGTGCGTGTGCGTGTTGATGAGCATCGTCACGGGTTTGTTGGTCAGCGTCTTGATCTTGTCGAGAATCGGCTGGCCCCAACCAGGATTCTTGGCGTCGACGACGACGACGCCGTTGGTCGTCACGAAGACGGCCGTGTTGCCGCCGCCGCCCTTGAGCACGAACAGGTTGTCCTTCACCTTGTCGACGTCGATCACCTTTGGTGCGTTCTGCTGCGGCGCCTGCTCGTACGCGCGCACCCCGAGCGACGCCGCGCCGATCGCGATCAACAGGCCAAGTACGTATATGCGCTTCATTGCATCCTCCCCGGCGGGTCCGAAAGGACCCGCCCTACTTGACTGTTCTTCCAGTCACCAGCCACCAGTCACCAGCTACCTTGCCCTCAGGTCCCCGATGGAAAAAAGACCCTCTGCACGAACCAGAACGTGCCGGCGGCCATGACGACGACCGACCCGGCGAACGCCAGCCGCCGACCGAGTGTCTCGCTGCGCGATCGCAGCGCGGCGAACGACGACGCGATGACCGCTCCAACGACGAGCTGCGCGACGGCCGCGCCGGCCGTGAACGAGAAGAGCGACCAGCCAAGCGCCCGCATCGGCAGATCCATCTCGCGCAGCATGCCGGCGAAGCCGAAGCCGTGGATCCCGCCGAACGCGCACGCGATCCAGATGCGCACGTCGCGTCCCCCCCGGATCAGCAGGTTGTCCGCGCCCAGGTAGACGATGCTCAACGCGATGGCCGGGTCGATCAACCGCGCGGCCGGGATGATGATACTCAACGACGCGAGCGTCAGCGTAACTGTGTGTGCAAGCGTGAAGGCGGCGACGAGCCCGATCAGCGTGCGGGCGGTGCCTCCCAGCAGGAGCAGCCCGGCGAGAAAAAGCAGGTGGTCGGGACCGGCCAGGATGTGCTGGACGCCGAGCGGGAAGAACCTCCGGGCGACCGCGAGGGCGCCCTGGCGCGTGCCGGCGTAATAGTCGAAGCGGGCGCGGCCGCTGTCGAGGATCGCCTGGGTCAGCGCCGTGCCTTCGTACATGTTGAGAAACGTCTGGTGATACGGGTCGTACGGGAAGAGCGACGCCGAGATGGTGACGATGCCCGGCGTCGCATCGAGCGGATAGCGCACGTGCAGGCGCAGCGATTGACGGTCTGCCACGACTTCGACCTGCGACCATTGCGGGGTCAGCGCCCCTCCGTCGGCCGACACGATCAGACGCCCGTTGAACAAATTCGCGATGGCGGCCGCGTAGGGCGTCGCGATCGCGGGATCGAGCAGGCGCTCGGCCGGATCGATTTTCAGATCGTGGCCGAGATCGAAGATGTGGGCGACAAGCGTGCCTTCGATCGCGTCGGATCCCAACCGCAGATCGAGATACGTGAACGGCACGGGATGCGCGGAGGCCGGCGCCGTCACGAAAAACGCCGCGACGAACACGACGAGGAAACGCAGAACTCGCGGAACTCGCAGAGGAAATTGCACGGGGGCCAATGGTAACGTACGGGTGTGCAGATCGCGCCCGGCGCCTTTCACTTCCGCGGCCATCTTTCGCTCGACGCCCAGCGGACGCTGGTCGCGCAATGCCGCGCGCTCGTGGACGGCGCGGTCCCGGCGTACGTGCCGGTCGTGCGCGGCGGCGGCAAGATGCACGTGCGGATGCTGTGTCTCGGTAAGCATTGGAACGGGAAGACGTACGCGTACGAGCCGACGCGGAGCGACTTCGACGATCTGCCGGCACCGCCGCTCCCGGACGAGTGGAAGGCGCTTGCGCGCGACCTCGCGCGAACGGCCGGCATGACGCTCGAGGCAGACCTGTGCATCCTCAATTACTACGGAGCCGACGGACGGATGGGACTGCACCAGGACAAGGACGAGAGCGCGCGTTCTCTCGCGGCGGGCGTGCCGGTCGTTTCGATCTCGCTCGGCGACACGGCACGGTTTCTGTTCGGTGGACTGCGTCGACGTGACGTGGTGGAGACGCTGCCGCTCGAATCGGGCGACGCGTTCGTGTTCGGCGGACCGGCGCGGCTGCGCTATCACGGCGTGTCGCGGATCATCCCGGGCACGGCTCCGCCAGGGCTTGGTCTGACTGGGCGCTTCAATCTCACGTTCCGACAGTACTGACGACGAGCCGACGTTTAACCGCAGAGCGCGCTGAGAACGCAGGGTGAGCGTGTACACAGATCGTTCTGCGGACTCCGCGACCTCTGCGGTTATTCGTCCGTCATTCGTATCTAAGCGCTAACGTGGGATTGACGCGCGTCGCGCGGCGGGCGGGAATGTAGCCGGCAAGCAGCGCGACGACGGCGAGCAGCGCGGCCGCGAAGACGATGGTGAGCGGGTCGTTGGCGGACACGCCGTACAACTGGCTCCTGACCAGACGATTCACGCCCCACGCCGAGACGAGTCCGAGCGCGATGCCGCTGCCGACCAGCACCAGCACCTCGCGCATCACGAGCCAGACGACGTCGCCCTGCACGGCGCCGAGCGCCATGCGCACGCCGATCTCGCGCGTCCGCCGCGCGACGGTGTAGGCCATCACGCCGTAGAGACCAATCACGGCGAGCAGCGTGGCGAGCGCGCCGAACGCGGTCGAGAGCGTCGCGATGAAGCGCTCGACGAGCAGCGAGCGATCGATCTGCCGCTCGAGCGTGCGCAGGTTGTAGACCGGAATGTTCGGATCGAGCTCCCGCATCGTCCGTTGCGCCGCGCTGAGGGCCGCGGACGGATCGCCCGACGTCCGCACGTACGTCACGATGGACGACACGCTGCGTTCTTCGAGCAGCGGGAAGAAGGTTTGTCGCGGAATATCGTCGCGGACACCGGTGTACTTCGAGTCCTTCACGACGCCCACGACCTCGATCGGTGTCGGCGTCCCGGGGTTGCTGCCGAAGCCGATGTGGCGGCCGATCGGGTCGCGATCGCCGAAGTACTGTTTGGCGAATCGCTCGTTGACGATGACGGCTCTGTACCCGTTGCCGCGCCCGTCGTTCTGGTTGGGAGGACCCGCAGGCGTCGCGCCCTCGTCGCGCGCGTCGAATTCGCGGCCGCGCAGCAACGGAATGCCGAGCGTCTTGAAGTAGCCCGGGCTGATCGAGTTGCAGTACGGGTTCATCGACTCGCCCTGCTTGGCCTGGTAGCCCTCGACCGTGACCGAGCTGTCCCACTCGTTGCCTTCGAGCAGTCCGACGCTGGCGAAGCTCACGGCCTGCACGCCGGCCTGGGCCTGCATGCGTTCGACGAGCATTTTGTAAAGCGCCCTCGTGCGTTCGTTCGTGTAGCCGCTCAGGCCGGGATTCAGGTTGAACGCGATGAGACTCTCGGTTTTCATCCCGAGATCGAGCAGCCGCAGATTGCGCAGCGTGCGGATGAACAGCCCCGCGCTGATGAGCAGCAGAATCGACACCGTCACCTGGGCGATGACCAGCGCCTTGCGGAAGCCGACGCCGCCGCCGACCACCGAGCCTGCCTGATCCTTCAATGTCGGCGCGAGATCGGGTCGCGTCGACCGCAGCGCCGGCACGAGGCCGAAGAGCAAGCCCGCCGCGAGCGAAAGCGCGAAGTTGAACGCCAGCACGCGGTAGTCCATCGCGCCCGTGATCACGTGCGGCGTGTCCGACGTCGGCAGGAAACCGAGCAGGAACCTCGTCGTCCAGAACGCCACGATCAAGCCGAGCAGACCGCCGAAAGCCGCCAGCATGACGCTCTCGACGAGCAACTGCCCGATGATCCGGGCGCGGCCCGCGCCGAGCGCGAGCCGCAGCGCCATTTCCTTTTGCCGCGCGGTCGCGCGCGCGATGAGCAGGCTCGCGACGTTGGCGCACGCAATCAGCAGGACGCCGCCGACGATGCTGAAGAGCAGCCAGAGCGGCTGCGTCAACTGCTGGCGGAGCGGCGAGCGACCCTGCGACGCGGGGATCAAACTCATCGTGCCCTTCAGGAACTGCTCGCGCGTGTACGGCGTCGTGGTCGAGAACGCCGGCGCGAGCACTTCCTGTTCGAGCAGGCCGTGAAAGAACGGCTGGAGTGTCGCGAGCGCCTGATCCTGCGTGACGCCGGGCTTCAGCCGCGCGAACACGTTCACCCAGCGGCTGCGCCGGTTGTCCATGTCGTCCCAGTTCGGCGTCATCTCCGCCTTCAGCGTCACCGGCACGCGCACGCTGGGCACGTAGCCGATGTCGACGCCGTCGAAACCCGCCTGCGAGACGCCGACGATCGTCAGCGCGTGGTTGTTGATCGTGATCGGCTTGCCGACGATCTGCGGATCGCCGCCGAACCGGTTGCGCCAGTAGGCGTAGCTCAGCACCGCCACCGGGCTTCCGTGGCGCTCGCGATCGTCGTCCGGCGTGATCACGCGGCCGATCGCGGCGCCCACGCCGAGCACCTGGAAGTACGATCCGGAGACCAATTCGCCCGGAACACGCTCGGTCTGGCCGTTCACGCCGACGACCATCGCCTGCGCGCGCCGCGCGAACACGCCGGCGAGGATCTTCGGCGTCGGCGCGGGATTCGGCACGGACAGGTTGATGCGAGGCGACGGAGCCTGGCCGCGCTCGACGAAATTGTCGCGAAAGTCCTCGTACATCGCGTACGACAGCATGTTGCCGCCCGAGTTGTTGCCGTAGTGATTGCGCGCGCCGTTGAAGAGGACGAGCTGCTCGGGGCTCTTCACCGGAAGAAGCTGGAGCAACACTTCGTTGACCAGCGTGAAGATGGCGGTGTTGGCGCCAATCCCGAGCGCGATCGACAACAGCGCGACGGCGGTGAAGAGCGGCGAGCGGATCAAGCCACGCCACGCGTAACGGAGATCCCGTACCAGGTGTTTCACGAGGCGTTAGACGGGAGGGGCCGGGGTGGGGTTGACTGATGATACGTAGGGCGGGTCCTTTCGGACCCGCCTGATCAGATCAGCCGGGTCCAAACCGCCTCCGCCAAGCTACGGCGGTCCGCCGAAGCGTCCCGCGAAGGCGGAAGGACCCGGCCTACATGTCTCGAAAGGCCTCGGCCATGCGCGCTACGAGAAAAGCGTGAACGCCATCACGGTCAGATCGGGGAGCACGGACGATTGGATGAACTCGGCCCCGCGGGCGATGCGCTGCACGGGCATGGCGCCGGTGAAGTCCACGACGGTCACGCGTTCCTGGCCCGCGTCGATGAGCCAGCATTCGCGCACGCCGTACTGCCGATACCAGCCCAGCTTCTCCGTGCGGTCGTGACGCTCGGTGCCTGGGGAGAGGACCTCCACGACCATGTCGGGCGCGCCCCCACGCCGACCAGTCCAAGGTCGTGCGCTTCCACGTGGTCGTACAACTTGCGTGCGACGTGCAACACGAGCTGCTGATGGGACCAGAACGGCGCCGCCGGCTCGCGTACGACGCCGTAGGCGAGCTCGCGTCGGCGAGTGGTTTCCGCGGTGTCGTACAAGTACTGTTTCGTGGTCATGCGTTCTTTCCGTCCGACGACGACCCTTCGACTGGCTCAGGGTCGTCCCGAGCAACGTCGAGGGACGACGATGCCATCGTCGGAGACGCGGGTCAAGGGTGCAGGTGTAGGGCGCAGATGTAGGCCGCAGATGTAGGCCGGGTCCTTCCGCCTTCGCGGGACGCTTCGGCGGACCGCCCGTAGCCTTGGCGGAGGCGGTTCGGACACGGCGGCGGCGGATCCAAGGCGGGTCCAAAAGGACCCGCCCTACAGATCGGGAATTTTCAAAAGCTGATCCGCGCGCCGATTTCCACGCGGCGCGGCGGAGCGGCCGACGTCGCCTGGCCGAAGAACGGCGACGTCATCACGCCGCTGAAGTTCAGCGCATTCAGGCGATTCAGCAGGTTGTAGGACTGCGCGTAGAGCTCGATGCTGTAGCGCTTGGTCATGTCGCCGCCCATCGCCGCGCTGCCGAGCGGATCGGCGTCGCCGCCGCGCACGATGCGGACCTGCGGTCCGCCCACGCCGCCGCTCGAGCGCGTGCCGAAACCCATCGACCAGCTGAGGCGCGCGCCCAGATCGACCTGCGCGCTGCCGCGTCCCGTGTTGCGCGTGACGCCGGCCGGCCGATCGTTGCTGATCGTGTCGCCGTTGTCGTCGCGGCCCGTCGTGATGTTGTAGGGCAGCGCGGACTGAATGCGCACAGACGTGGCGAGCCGGAAGCGCGACGGCAGCGGGAGATTCGCGAGACTCATGAACCGGTGGCGCGCGTCGCCGAGCGCGGGGCCCCGCTCGGCGGCGAGGTCGTAGCTGTTGGCCGGCAGGCTGAAAAGGCTGTCGGCGTCGTTGGTCGATCGCGACAGCATGTAGTTGGCGGCGATGAACAGCCGTCTGGCCGGCTGCGCGTAGTTCAGGTTGATGCTCAGGCCGTCGAACTGCGATTCCGCGATCGACTCGACTTGCGTGATCGGTCCCGAGTCCGGAAACGGCCGGACGCCGTTGGCGAGCGGCGCATTGATGTTGACGCCGCGCAGGTGATTCGAGCCGCGGCGGCGGATGTACATCGTGTTCAGCCGAATCTCGCCGGGCAGCGTCTGCTCGACGCCGGCCATCGCTTCGCGCTGCATGGGCTGGGCGAGATCCAGGGCGAGCTGCACGCGCCCCGGCGGCAGCGCGAGCGCCCGGCCGCCGAGCGTCGGGTTCGGATAGCCCGGCTGGACGATCGTCTCAACGTGCTGATGCGTGCCGTCGAGCTGGAGCGCCTGCTCGTAGCTCTGCGCGTCGAACCAATCGAAGAAGATGCCGCCGCCGGCGCGCACGGTCGTCTTGCCGCTCTTGAACGGCGACCAGGCGATGCCGCCGCGCGGCGCGATGTGGACGCCGCCGACGTGCGACTGCATCTCCTGACGCACGCCGCCGCTGATCGTCAGGTCCTTGCGCGCGCGGTAGTCGTCTTGGAAGTACAGGGCTGACTGAATCTGCGACGCTTCCACATGCGGATCACCAACGTTGCGCGTGAACGTCGTCGGCAGCCCGGCGCTGTAGGCGTCGAGGCTCGCGAACGTGAACGTGCCCGTGGCATTCCGCAGTTCATCCGTGCGATACGTGCCGGCCTCCACGAGAAAGCCAGTCCGGAAGGCGTGTTTGCCGACGGCGATGTCCAGATCGTCGGCGACGTCCACTTGGTGCATGCCGCGGCTGCCGCCCATCTGCGCGCCGCCGGAATTGAACGCGTTCAGCACGAGGACCGCGGGCGCGTTGCTGGCCGACGTGAAACTCGTGTCGTCCGCGCGGAATTGGAAGCGGAATTCGTTGAAGAGCGACTTGCGCATCGACCCCGACGTCGAGAGACGGAAGACGTCTTCAGTGCGCGTCTGGCTGTAAGCTCGCTGGACGAGGTCGAAGTCGCCGACGCCGAGGTTGTCCGCGAACGTGTGATTGCGTTGCGCCTCCGCGCGCAGCACTTGCGTCTTCGTCAGCGCGTGCTCGAGACGCGCGGAGGCGTTGAGCGCGTCGTTCGGCTTGCGGATCGAATCGGCGAAGTAGCCGGCCGGCAGCGCCGCGACGATCGTCTTCGAATCGAACGCGTCCGTGCCGTCGACCGACAGCGCGAGCGACGTGTGTTTCGCCCACAGCGGACCGCTCAGCGAGACTCCGTACCGCTCGTTGCGCTCGTCGCCCTTGACCGGCGCGAAGGCGTTCTTCGCGTTGAGCACCGAGTCCCTGAAACCCGCGTTCGTCGAGCCGCGCCAGCTCTCGAGACCGGGCTTGGTCGTGATGTCGATCGAGATGAATCCGGCCTCGTGGGTGTCGGCCGCGAACATGTTGCGGCGGAAGCGAATCTGCTGAATCTGATCCTTGGGCGGCAGCTTTCCGCCTCGGAACCCGTTGACGCGCAGCGTCGCGCCCGGCCCGGCCATGTCCTTGAGCGCCTGCTCGAACTCGTCCGGATCGTCGGGCAGCTCGTTGATCTGGTCCTGGCCGAGCACCGTGGCGAAGGCGTCGCTCCGCGGATCGCTGGCGCGCTCGCGTGGGTCGCGGCCGACCTGCACGGTCTCCGCGATTTTCGCGATCGCCAGCTTGACGTCGCGGCGGTTCTCGCCCGACCGGAGCCGGACGTCACGCGCGTCGTAGTCCGCGAATCCCGGCGACTCGATGTGGATCGCGTAGCGCCCGGGATCGAGCAGCGAGAACACCGCATCGCCCCGCGCGCCGGTGTCCATCGCTGCCGGCGCCGTCACGCCGGACGCGAGCGGCTTCACCGTGACGTGTGCGCCGACGATCACCGCGCCGCTCGGATCGGCGACCGTGATCCGCAGCGTCGCGACCGATTGCCCCTGCGCGAACGCCAAAGCCGGTAACCACGCCACGACCAATACCGCAAGAAGAATCCGCATATCGGCCAACCCTCGGTCCTCAGCCCTCAGCCCTCAGCCCTCAGCCCTCAGCCCTTAGCCCTTCACCTACCCGCCCCACCTGTCCCACCAGCCCTACTTGCCCGAGAACGTCTCGGCCTTGAACGCTGGGTTGACCTTGACGGTCTTGAACGTCCACTCCTCGTTCGTCTCGCCGCCGACCGACCGCGTGATGTGATGCGGTAACAGCACGCCGTCCACGGATTTGTAGTCGTCTAGGAACAGGCTGATATCCACGACCTCCGACGCCGGCGTGTCGCCGGGCTGACCTGGCGCGGCCGACGGCGGCGGGCCACCGCGTCGCGTCTGCACGACGACGCGCGGCGCGACCCCGCGATAGGTGAGCATGAGCGGCCGGTGATTTGATTTGTCGAGGAACAGCTTCGCGGCGAAGCTGCCTACGCCCTTGAGATCCAACACGTCCGCCTTGCCGTCCGGCGACTCCGCTTCGCCGGCGTACGTAAATTCGACAGACGAGGAGGCGGGCGCGGTCAGCAGCATGGTGACGGCGAAGCGCGCCAGCTCCGCGCGCGAATTGCGGAGCGCCTGCGTTTCAGCGTCGCTGCCCGGCGCGGGCGGCGCCGGCATCCGGATCATCGCGCCCGGCGGCGCGTTGAGCGTCTTCGAACTGCGGAGCAGCTTGTCGCCGTTGATGCCTTGCTCGGTGACGACGACCAGATCGCCCATCGGGCTGATGCTGTCGCCGCGGACCATCTTATCGGGCAGCTGCACGTTGATCGTCAACTCGCCCGACACTTGCCGGTCGCCCATCACACGCTGCACCGTGCCGCTGCAGGCCAGGCCCTGCACGTTGGCGACCGCCTTCTCGCCGCCGATCGCCGCGCGCGCCGCTTTGAGAAGCTCCGCGGCTTTGGTATCGCCCGCGGCCTGCAGAATGAAGCTGCCCGCCGCCAGCACGAAAGACAAGATCCACATGAACAGCCGTTGCATGGGTTACTCCTTTAATTTGGTCATCGAGTCATCTGGTTCATGCGTCATGTGAAGAGACCAAATGACCCAATCAATGACCAGATAACCAGATGACTCAATGAACACATTCGACATCGATTATGACGACACCCGCTCCGTGAAGTTGTTATCTCTCGGCAATCGTTTTGTAAGAAATGTAAAGCGACTGATCTCCCTCGTGTTTTTCGCTTACAGTGGGTTCGTGCGCCGTCCATCCTGGCAGCTTGCCGCTGCCGCGGTTCTCCTCGTCCTGCTCGCCGTGCTGGGCACGCTGCAGTACCGCTGGCTCGGCGAAGTCAGCACCGCCGAGCGCGACCGGCTGCACGAAGGCCTTCGCACGCGCGCGTCGGAGTTCAGCCGGGACTTCGATCGCGAGGTGACGCGCACGTACCTCGCGTTTCATTTCGACAGCGAGGCGTTCGGCCGAGATCCGGCCGCCGTGATGAGCGAGGCGTTCGCGCGCGCGCGGAAAGAATCGACCGTCGGCGGAATCGTGCGGAGCGCGTATCTCTACGAAGCCACCGGCGTGGGCACCGGCGTCCTGCAGCGGCTCGATCCCGCGGCCCGCACGCTCTCGCCGGCCGAATGGCCTGACGCGTTTCGCGCGCTGCGCGCGCGCGCCGAGCATTCGCACGTCATCGTGAGCGGGCCGGGGCTCCTCCCGGCGCCCCTCGGCAGCGACGCCGTCGAAGCCAGCGTCCCCGCACTCATCGTGCCCGTCGCCTTCATCCGTCGCGTGGAGAGCGGGAGCAACATCGCCATCCTTCCGGATCCGGCGGCGGCGCGGTCGATCATTCTCTGGCTCGACGCCGACCGGCTGCGCCAGCAGTTGCTGCCGTCGCTCGTCGCGAGGCACTTCGGACCTGGTCCATCGTCCGAGTACGTGGTGCGAATCGTCGGCCGCGACGATCCCTCGCAGGTGATCTACGAATCGGCCGCGCGTCCGATCGTGACGCCGCAATCCGCTGACGTGTCGACCGGCGTCTTCGATCTGAAGCTCGATGAAGTGAGCCGTCTCGCCGCAGGAATCGCGCTCGCAGGCGTCCCCGGGAAGCTTCCGCTGCCGCCCGACACGCCGCTCATCAAGAACCGTTTCGCGATCACGATCTACCGGCGCGCGGGCAACGGCGACGGCCAGCGCGCGCTGATGGCCGGCGCAGACGAGGGCGGCGCGTGGCGCGTCCTGATCGGATTCAAGGCCGGGCCCCTCGACGCGCTCGTCGCGGCGTCGCGCCGCCGCAACCTCGCGATCAGCCTCGGCGTCCTCGGTCTGCTCGCCGGAAGCTTCGTGCTCGTGATCGCGTCTGCCGAGCGGCAACAGCGCCTCGCGCGACAGCAGATGGAATTCGTGGCGTCGGTGTCGCACGAGCTGCGGACCCCGCTCGCCGTAATTTGCTCCGCAGGAGAGAACCTCGCGGACGGCGTGGTCGGCGAGAGCGAGCAGATCAAACGCTACGGTCGGTTGGTCGAAACCGAAGGCCGCCGACTCGGCGACATGGTCGAGCGCGTGTTGGAGTTCGCGGGCATCAGCGCCGGGACCGCCGTGCGCGTGAGCGCGGACGTCGACGTCTCAAAAGTGATCGCGGAAGCGGTCAGCGCGGTCAGCGCTGATGCGCGCGATCGCGGCGTGACGGTTACCCTCCATCCCAACGGCACGCTCCCGCCGGTCACCGGCGACGCCGACGCCTTGCGATCCGCCGTGCAGAACATCGTCGGCAACGCGGTGAAGTACAGCCCGAACGGCGGTCCCGTGGACGTCAGCGCGCACGTCCAGGACGAGCGTGTGCGGATTCGCGTGGCCGATCGTGGCCTCGGCATCGACGCGTCGGATCTGCCGCACATCTTCAAGCCGTTCTATCGCGGGCGCCGCGCCGTCGACGCGCAGATCCGCGGCACCGGCGTCGGCCTGAGCGTCGTTCACCACATCGTCGAAGCACACCGCGGCAGGATAGCCGTCGACAGCAAGGTTGGTGAAGGAACGACAGTGGTCGTGGAACTGCCTGCCGCGGAAGAGAGAAGTGTGAAGTCTGAGGGCTGAAGTGTGAAGACAACTTCATCCCCCCTTCAGACTTCAGCCTTGAGACTTCACACTTTGTGACGCTTCCCAAAGTTCTTCTCGTGGAAGATGAGCCAGGTCTTCGCCTGACGCTCAGCGATCGCTTGGCGAGCGAAGGCTACGCCGTCGAAACGGCCGCCGATGGCGAGGCCGGTCTGGCGCGCGCGGCGAGCGGTGGCTACGACCTGATCGTTCTGGACGTCATGCTGCCGCGGATGAACGGCTTCGACGTGTGCCGTGAAGTCCGTCAACGCGGCGTCGCGACGCCCATTCTGATGCTCACCGCGCGGGGACAAGTAGTCGACAAGGTCGTCGGGTTGAAACTGGGCGCGGACGACTACCTCACCAAGCCGTTCGAGGCGATCGAATTGATGGCGCGGCTCGAAGCGTTGCTGCGCCGGCGTCCGTCGAGTCCGCAGGCGGGCGGGGAGTCGTACCGTTTCGGCGAGGTCGCCGTCGACTTCCGCCGGATGGAGGTCACGCGCGAGGGACAGCCTGTCGACTTGTCGGCGCGTGAGTTCAAACTGCTGCGCCACTTCATCGAGCATCGCGGCGCAACGCTCTCGCGCGACGCGTTACTCACCGACGTGTGGGGCTACGACGAGATGCCGATGACAAGGACGGTGGACGTCCACGTCGCCGGTCTGCGCCAGAAGATCGAGCCCAATCCCAGGTCGCCTGAGTACATCCTCACCGTCCACGGACTTGGTTATAAGTTCGTCGGATAATTCTCTCAGCCACCAGCCCCCAGCCACCAGCCGCACGGTCCGTCGTTTGCACTGCGTCGTCGCGATCCCCGTAACTCGTTGTTCTACGGAGTCGCGTATGCAGATTCTGATCGCTGCCCTCGTCGCGGCTACTGCAATAACTCACACGTTGTTCGCCGCGCAGTCGGCTGCGCGATCCGATCCGGTGCTTGTGCGATCGGTCATCGACGGCGACACCGTCAACGTCTCGACATTCGGTCACGTGCGGCTGCTCGGGATCGATGCGCCGGAGCTGGGACGCGGCTTCGACACCTCGGCGCCGTTCGCACGCGAGGCCCGCGATCGCCTCGCGTCGCTCATCCTGCGTCGCTGGGTGCGGCTCGAGTGGGACGGTCCGGCGCTGGACGTGTACGATCGCCGCCTGGCGTACGTGGTCACCGAAGACGGGCAGTGCATCAACACGAGGCTGGTGCAAGATGGTCTGGCGCGGGTGTCCGCGCGGCTCCCGCTCTCGCGGCTGCCCGAGCTGAAACGCGCCGAAGCCGAGGCGCAGTCGGCCCGCCGCGGCATGTGGGGGACCACGCCGCAGATTCCATCCACGAGTTATACTCGCCCTGCTGGCGCCGGTCGTGCGAAGGCGCCACGAGCCAAGACGCCGCGCACACCGAAGCGCGCGGCGAAGCAGAAAAAGAAAAAGACAAAGTGATTCCCGTCGAGTACGCCGCGCATCGCAAGATTCGCGAGCGCAACAAGCTGTACTACCGCGTCAACCACTGGCCGATTTGGATCTTCGTGTTCTTCATCGCCCCCGGCCCGCTGACCTTCGATCTCTTCGAGCGCGGCTTCGATTCGCGCATGGCCGCGTGGCTGGGCGTCGTTCTGATTGGTACGGGCATCGCCGGGCTGCGCGGGAAACTGCCGGGCGTGGAGCCGAAGCCCTACATCATCCGCTTCACTGAAGATCGCCCGAACCCGCTCTACCGCCGCGTGTGCTACACCTTCGCCTGGAGCGAGGTGATCACGTTCGCGCTGCTCAATATTGCCGGCAACGTCGACGCCATCGTGACCGGCCACTGGCATCTGAAGCAGATCTACCTCTCTGGGTACTATCCACTGGCCGCATCGATCTGGATCCTCGGTGCGATCGGGCAACTCCCGCGCGTGAAGGCGTCGACGAAGGGTGAAGGACACGAGCGGCGGTATTTCTACGGATCGGTGTGGGCCGTGTGCTGGGCGCAGCCGGCGTTGTGGCTGATGTGGTACGTCGTGCCCCAAACCCGCGTCGGCGACACCATCAAGCTCGCGATCTTCCTTGCCATCCTCGCCTTCGTCGGCAACCTCGCGCGACTCGGTCACTTGCCGCGCACGCGGCCGATCGTGCCCGGCGAGATCGCCGTCTCGGACTGAACGCGTGTGCCAGCCACCAGCCGCAAGCCACCAGTCTCGTCCGTGACGGCTGGCCCGTGTGGTAGAATTTTCCCTCTCGTTTTCGCGATTTTTCCTGGAGTTTTCACCATGTCTGGCCATTCCAAGTGGCATTCCATCAAGCACAAGAAGGGCGCGGCTGATGCCAAGCGCGGCAAGATCTTCACGCGTCTCATCAAAGAATTGACGATCGCGGCCCGCGCCGGCGGCGGCGATCCCGACATGAATCCGCGCCTGCGGACGATCGTCGCCGAAGCCAAGGCGAGCAACATGCCGCGCGAGAACATCGAACGCGCCATTCGGCGCGGCACGGGCCAGGAGCCCGGCGTGTCGTACGAAGAAGCGCAGTACGAGGCGTACGGTCCCGGCGGCGCCGCCTTGATCATCGACGTGCTGACCGACAACAAGAACCGCACGGCCGGCGAGATTCGCCACCTCCTCGAGAAGCACGGCGGCAACCTCGCCGCGCCCAACGCCGTGGCCTGGATGTTCCACAAGAAGGGCTACATCGTCATCGAGAAGACGAAAGCGCCTGTCATCGATGAAGAGAAGCTGATGTCCGCGGTGCTCGACGCGGGCGCCGACGATCTTCAGGACGACGAGGACAACTGGGAAGTGTTCACGGCGCCGGACGCCTTCGCCGCGGTGAACGACGCCGTGAAGCAGCTCGGCATCGAGCCGGCGACCGCCAAGGTGTCCATGATCCCGCAGAACTACGTGAAGCTCGAAGGCAAACCCGCGCAGCAGATGGTGAAGCTGATGGACGCCCTCGACGATCACGACGACGTGCAGAACATCGCATCGAACTTCGACATCTCGGAAAAGGAGATCGAGGCCTCGCTCGCGTGAGAGTCTTCGGTATCGACCCCGGCTCGGAGCGCACCGGCTACGGCTGCGTCGAGACCGACGGGTCGCGCCACCGGATCGTCGTCTGCGGCGCCATCGTCGCGTCCACACGGACTTCGTTCCCCGACCGACTCGCGCAGATTCACCGGCGGCTGACGACCCTCCTCGAAGAGTGCCGGCCGGATTGCGTGGCCATCGAGAATCTCTTTCACTCGGTGAACGTGCGGAGCGCGCTGAAGCTCGGCCACGCGCGCGGCGTCGCGATGCTGGCCGCCGTCGAAGCGGGCCTGCCTGTCCTCGAGTACACGCCGGCGGAAATCAAACGCGCGGTCGTCGGCTACGGCCGCGCCGAAAAAGCGCAGGTCCAGCACATGGTGAAGCTGCTGCTCGGCCTGACCGCCGTGCCGTCGCCGCACGACGCCGCCGACGCGCTCGCGGTCGCGATCTGCCACGTGCACTCGGCGCTACCGGCCCGCGCCGCCGGCTTGGCCGTCGCGCCGCGGAGCAAAGCGACGAGCTGGCGCGCGTATCGCCCTGCCGGGCGCTGAGAACGTGCGAGTCCGCTGCTTCACACTCTGCGCGCCGCTCCGTCGCCTGCTGCTGGACTTCCTGCCGTGATCGCGCGCCTGCAGGGACGCCTCTTCGAGAAATCGCCGAACCGCATCGTCATCGACGTCGGCGGCGTGGGCTACGACGTGTTCGTGCCGCTCTCGACGTTCTACGGTCTCGGCGAGCCGGGTACCGACGTCGCCCTTCGCATTCACACGCACGTGCGCGACGACGCGCTGCTGTTGTACGGTTTCGCCACGCGGCTTGAACAGCAGCTCTTCGAGCGCCTCATTGGCGTCAGCGGGATTGGGCCGAAGGTCGCGCTCGCCGTGCTCTCGGGTATCGAGCCGGTGGAACTGATTCACGCGATCGAACGCGGCGATCTCGCGCGGCTGACCGCGATCCCCGGCGTCGGGAAGAAAACCGCCGAGCGCATCGTGCTCGAGCTGAAGGATCGGCTGCCGCGCGCGCCGGCGGCGCCCGCGGAGCCCGGCGCGGGCGCGCTCGGCGCGCCCGCGCGTGTAAGCGAGGACGTCCTCTCGGCGCTCCTGAACCTGGGGTATCATCGGCCTCTCGCTGAAAAAGCCGTCGAGCGGGCGTTCAGGACGTTCGGATCCGCGTCCGACATCGGCTTCGAGCGCGCGTTGAAGCAAGCCTTGCGGGAACTCGCGAAGTGAGCAACGACCGTCTGGTCACCACGGCGCGCGTCGAGGACGACGCGCAATACGAAGCGGGCCTGCGCCCGCGGCGGCTCGACGAGTACATCGGTCAGGACCGCATCCGCGAGAACCTGCAGGTCGCGATTGCCGCCGCCAAACAGCGCAGCGAGCCCCTGGATCATGTGTTGCTTCACGGACCGCCCGGCCTCGGCAAGACGACGCTCGCCTACGTGATCGCGAACGAGCTGGGCGTGCCGGTGCGCGCGACGTCGGGCCCCGCGATTGAAAAGCCGGGCGACCTCGTCGGCATCGTGACGAACCTGGCGGCGGGCGAAGTGCTGTTCATCGACGAGATTCACCGGATGTCGCCGGCGATAGAGGAGATCCTTTATCCGGCGCTCGAAGACTACGAAGTGGACATCGTCATCGGGCAGGGGCCGAGCGCGCGGACGGTGAAGATGCGTCTCGAGCGCTTCACGCTGATCGGCGCGACGACGCGCACCGGCCTGCTCACGTCGCCGTTGCGATCGCGCTTCGGCATCACGCACCGGCTCGAGTTCTACACGCCGGCGGACCTCGAGGAAATCGTGCGGCGATCGGCGAAGATCCTCGCCGTGCCCGTCGACGCCGCCGCGGCGGCCGAGCTGGCGCGCCGCGCCCGCGGCACGCCGAGAATCGCGAACCGCCTGCTGCGCCGCGTGCGCGACTACGCGCAGGTGCGGGCCGGCGGTACCATCACGGTTGACGTCGCGCACGCGGGCCTCAAGCTCCTCGAGGTGGACGAGCACGGCTTCGACGAAGTCGACCGTAAGCTCCTGCGGACGATCATCGACAAGTTCGGCGGCGGCCCGGTCGGCCTCAACACGATCGCCGCCGCGATCAGCGAAGAGAAGGACGCCATCGAGGACATTTACGAGCCGTTTCTGATTCAGATCGGATTTCTGGATCGCACGCCGCGCGGCCGCGTGGCGACGCCGCGCGCGTACGGCTACTTCGGGCTCGACGCGCCCGAT
>JACPZV010000074.1 GCA_016195295.1 Acidobacteriota bacterium | reverse complement strand
CTGCGCCAGTCGTGCTCGATGCGCGCGCTCGCCAGCTCGGACTCGCGCGCGGCGCGGGTGAGGCGCGTCGCCTCGACGGCGTCGTGCGCGCGCCGCAGACCGTCTGCCGCGGCGGCCCGTTCCGCGCCGGCCCGCTCGGACTCGATCCGCGCATCGCTGTCTTCGACGTCCAGCTTGGACAGGGTTTCGCCGACGCGATCGCGCGCGGTGGCGGCGTGCTCCAGCGCGTGGCGGAGCGCCGTCGCCGAATTGATGGCGGAAAACACTTCGCTGCGGGCGGCCTCCACGTCGGCTTCGAGTCCCTCGATCCCGCGACGCGCCGTGTCGTAGGCCTCCGACTCCGAGGTCAGCGTCGCGGCGGCGCGATCGCGGTCGGCGCTCGCCGCGGCTTCGGCCTGCCGCCGGGCGTCCAGCGCGAGACGCGCGGGCTCGCGCCGCGATTCAAGCGCGTCGAGCTCGGCCGACACCGTGGTCGTCCGCGCCTCCAGGCTCTGCACCTGCTCCCGGTCGAAGGCGATCTGCTGCTGCCGGCGGTTGATCGTCAGCTCGAGGGCGTGCGCCGCTTCCCGCGTCGACGTCGCCGCCGACTCGGCTTCCACCAGCTCGATCCGCAGTCGGCCGAGGTCCGACTCGACCTCGCCGACGCGCGCGGCCGCCGCGGACTCGCGTTCGCGCGCCTCGCTCAGCCGTGCCCGCGCCGACTCGATCGTCTCGGCGAGCTGTCGGTACTTCCGCGCGAACAGCACCTTATCCCAGCGGTGCAGCTCGTCGCGCAGCCGCTGATAGCGGCGCGCCTTCGAGGCCTGACGCTTCAACGCCCCGCGTTGCTTCTCCACTTCGAACACGATGTCGTCGATGCGCAGAAGGTTTTGCTGTGCGGCCTCGAGCTTCAACTCGGCCGAGCGGCGCCGGGCCTTGTACTTCGTGACCCCGGCAGCCTCTTCGATCAGCTGGCGGCGATCCGTAGGGCGCGAGCTGAGGATCATGCCGATCTTGCCCTGCTCGATGATCGCGTAGGCCTTCGCGCCGAGCCCGGTGTCCATCAGCAGATCGTGGACGTCGCGGAGACGACAGGTCTGTCCGTCGATGAGGTACTCGCTCTCGCCCGATCGGTACAGCCGGCGCGTCACTTCGACTTCGCGCGCGACGGATTGAATGATTTCCTCGGCGCCCGCGTTGATCAACGCGGCGTGACCATTTCCGTTGTGGCCGTTACCGCTCGAATGGTCGTTCCCGTTGTGCCCGTTGCCCTTCGCGTGGCCGTTGCCGCTCGTTTGACCGGTACCTGGGTCAAGAGGAAACGCGGGACCGCTGACGGTCTTGAGGAAGCCGCTGAACCGCAAGCGCACTTCGGCGGCGGCCGTCGGCTTGCGCGCGTCGCTGCCGTTGAAGATGACGTCTTCCATCCGCTCGCCGCGCAGGCTCTTGGCGCTCTGTTCGCCCATCACCCACGTGATCGCGTCGGCGACGTTGCTCTTGCCGCACCCGTTCGGGCCGACAATCGCGGTCACACCCTGATCGAAGGCAAGCTCCGAGCGATCGGAAAAGGATTTGAAGCCGTTGATTTCAATCCGTTCGAGACGCATGAGACACCTGAGATTGCGGATTGAGGAGTGCGGATTGCGGAGTGGACCGGTATTTCGTACAGCGTCCGTCCAGCCTTCTTAATCCGCACTCCTCAATCCGCATTCCGCAATGTCGTGGGTTGGCTGGGAAACGACCTGACGTTGCGCACCAACGCGGGCGGCCCTCTTCGCCCTCCCACCGAGGAGGTCGGCCCCGGGGCCGCGAGCGGTCGTCAGTGTACCAAGGCCCAGCAGGAGCGGCAAGGGCAAACTGCGGCCACGACGCGTGGTGGTCGTCAGTGGTTGGCCTTGATCTTCGTCCCTTTGCTCAGCTCGGTGAGTTTCTGGGCCTCGCCGAACATCGCCATCGCGGCCTGTGCCTGCGGATCGACGGCAATGACGTGCCGGCGCGCGTCGGACACGCCGAAGACCACTTCGTCGATCCGGAAGCGAAGCATCGCGCGGATGAAATCGATGTCCTTCTGGAAGCCCTCTTCATCCATCCGCACGCGGCTCGTCTTCAGGTGCTCGCGGAAATCCGCCAGCATCGCGTCGTCGACGGTGAAGTTCGGCTTGACCAGCCGGCGGCCGCTCGCTCTCTGCGAGATCCGCGTGTCGCCTTCGGCCGCGTACTTCTGCGCGTAGTTCTCGAACTCCTGGCGGTTGTAGAGCGAGCGGCCAAAGCGCCCCGGATTGAATCCCTCGAGGGGACCCGCGATCCGCTTGTCGGGTTCGATGCCGCCGCCGCTGTACACCGGGCGGCCCGCGTCGGTGTGTTTCAGATCGGTCGGGTTGTGCGGGCGCTCGGCGTTCTGGTCCTTCAACGAGTAGCTCAGGTACTCGTCGAACGTCGCGTCCCACGGGCGCTTGCGCCGTCGTCAGCGCGAGGCCGGCGTTGTTGGTGATCTTGTACACCGACTGGACGAGCGCCTTCCCGAACGTCGTCTCGCCGACGATGTACGCGCGGTCGTGATCCTGCAGCGCCCCGGTGACGATTTCCGCCGCGCTCGCGCTGTCGCGGTTCGCGAGCATCACGATCGGAATGTCCGTAAACTCGCTCTCCTCCGTGGCACGGTACTCCGCGTCCGAATTCGGAATCCGCCCGTGCGTGGAGACGATCTTGTTCCCCTTCGGCAGGAACTCGTTGGCGACTTTGATCGCCTGGTCGAGCGGGCCGCCCGGATTGCGCCTCACGTCGAACAGCAGCCGTCGCATGCCCTTGGCGGCCAGCTCGCGGAGCGCGCGCTTGACGTCGCGATCGGTGTTCTCGCCGAATTCCTGCATCCGGATGTAGCCGGTCGTCGCGTCGATCATGAAATACGCCGGCACCGTCGGAATGGTGACCTCGTCGCGCATGACCGACAGTCGAATCAGCTCGTCGTAGCCTCGACGCTTCAAGGCGATGTCGACGCTCGTGCCCTTCGGCCCGCGCAGCTTGCGCATGGCCTGGTCGGTCGTCCAGCCGTGCGCGTCCTCCGTGCCAATCCACGCGATGATGTCGCCGCGACGCACGCCCTGCTTGTACGCCGGCGAGCCCTCGAAGACGCCCATCGCGATGACGTCGCCCTCCGGGGTGTTCTGAATGGAGATGCCGAGCCCGTAGTAGTGCCCTTCCTGCCGCTCGCGCATCTGCGCGTATTCGCGCGGCGTGAAGTAGTTGGAATGCGGATCGAGCGTCGCCAGCATGCCGCGAATCGCGCCCGTCACCAGGTTTTCGGAATCGACCTTGTCGATGTAGTTCGTTTCAATCGCGCTCAGCGCGGCGCTGAACGCTTTGTAGTGCTCGGGAACCTTGTCTTCGGTCGCGAGCGCGCTTCGGCCGAACAGCCCGCCCACGAGAGCGGAGACGAGAATGGCGAAGACGACGGCGGGGAGAGGTCGGTAGCGTCGCATGATCGGCATGCTAACAGATAACTTTTTGACGAGCAACGACTTCTGGGCGTGTTGCACGGCGGAATTCCTTGACCCTGTGCCGAGGGCATTCCTATAATGATCCGAACGACCCGCCCGGTTTTTTGAAAGTAGGAGACCTATGTTTGGTTCCCTCGGCATGCCAGAGCTGATCGTCATTTTTGTGATCGCGCTCATCATTTTTGGCCCCCGCAAGTTGCCCGAACTGGGCCGCTCGCTCGGCAAGAGCCTCGCGGAGTTCAAGAAAGCGTCGAACGAGCTGCGCAACACGCTGGAAGAGGAAATCCGGATTGATGAGCAGCGGACGACCGAAGCCGCCAAGACGTCCGCTCAGCCGCCCGCCGCGACGACCGTTCCGCACGCTGAAGAAGAGCCGCTGCGGAAAGTGGACCACAGCGCGTAAGCGCGCCGCGTATGGCCCTCGTGCCGTTCCCGGGCCCCCAGTCGGGGGCCTACCCGATTCCTCCGGATGACGACGATGACGCCGCCCTGCCGGGCGAGAAGATGTCGTTCCTGGAGCATCTCGACGAGCTCCGGAAGCGTATCGTCAACTCGGCGATCGCGATCGGCATCGGTGTCGTGGTCTGCTTTGCGTTCATCAACAAGATCGTCGACTTCATCCTGGCGCCGACGCGCAAGGCGCTGCCGCC
>JACPZV010000073.1 GCA_016195295.1 Acidobacteriota bacterium | reverse complement strand
GTTCCATGGTGCAGCCCTCACGGCTTTGGCGAGCAAAATGCAGTCCACCTGCGCGGCAGCGGCCCGGTCGGTGTGATTCGCCGATTTGCTGAGGAATCCGCGCGGTCGCCGTCTCGCCTAAAGATGCGACCGGGTTGGATATCGACATTTATGTAGTCGCTTCAGTCAGATCAAACGTAAATGTCCTAATCACACGGTAAACTCCTGGAAACGGCGGCCAGATACTCACAAAAATGTCTGATATATCTTCGCGAAGGACTGGAATGTAGGATGGAGACCATGGCTCGCGTCACGACCAACGCCACCAGCAAGATGTCCGCGCCGATCCCCATCGATGCCCCGGCGCGCGAGACCCGCCGCCTGTCGACGCTGCTCGAGGTCAGCCAGGCGCTGTCGGGCACGCTCAACCTCAAGGCCTCGCTGCACCGCGTCCTCGAGATTCTGGCCGGCCATTACGGCGCGGTTCGCGGCATCGTCTCGCTGCTGCATGCTGACGGCGACCTGCGCGTCGAAGCGTCGGACGGACTCGACGATCGCTCCGGCGTGGTCAGTTACCAAGTCGGCGAGGGCATCACCGGGCGCGTGGTCCAGAGCGGCAGGCCCATCGTCGTGCCGCGCGTCAGCCGGGAGCCCGCGTTTCTGCACCGCGCCGCCCGGCGGCCCGAGCTGACGCATCAGGAGCTGAGCTTCATCTGCGTGCCGATCGTCCTCAATCGCCGCGCGGTGGGCGCGCTGGCGATCGACCTCAAGTTCAAACCGGAGCGCACCTTCGATCGCAGCGTGAAGTTTCTGGCGCTGGTGGCGTCGATGATCGCGCAGGCCATCAAGATTCACCGATTGATTGAAGAGGACAAGCGGCGGCTGGTCGACGAGAACACGCACCTGCGGCAGGAACTGCGCGAGCGGTACGATTTTCCGAATTTCGTCGGCACCAGCGGGCCGATGCGGCAAATCTTCGAGCAGGTGACGCAGGTGGCCGGCACGAACACGACCGTGCTGATCCGCGGCGAGTCCGGCACGGGCAAGGAGCTCATCGCGCACGCGATCCACTACAGCTCGCTGCGCGCCAAGAAACCGTTCGTGAAGGTGAGCTGCGCGGCGCTGCCCGAGAGCCTGATCGAGTCCGAATTGTTCGGCTACGAGAAGGGCGCGTTCACGGGCGCGGAGGCGCGGAAGAAAGGACGGTTCGAGCTCGCCGAGGGCGGCACGCTGTTTCTCGACGAGATCGGCGACGTCAATCTGGCGACGCAGGTGAAGCTGCTGCGCGTCCTTCAGGAGCGCGAGTTCGAGCGCGTCGGCGGCACGGAGACGATCAAGGCCAGCGTACGCCTGATTGCGGCCACCAACAAGGATCTCGAGAAGGCGATCGCCGCCGGCACTTTCCGCGAGGATTTGTACTACCGCTTGAATGTGTTCACCATCTTCGTGCCGCCGCTGCGCGAGCGGAAGGCGGACCTGTTGATGCTGGTCGATCACTTCCTGGAGAAGTTATCGCGTGAACACAAGCGCAGCATCAAGCGCATCTCGACGCCGGCCATCGACATGCTGGCGAGCTACCACTGGCCGGGCAACGTGCGCGAGCTCGAAAACACCCTCGAGCGCGCGGTCCTGATGTGCGATGGCGAAGTCATTCACGGTCACCATCTGCCGCCGTCGCTGCAGACGGCCGAGGCGTCGGGCACCGTCACGCGCGTGTCGCTCAGCGAGGCGGTCGGCGCCTACGAGAAAGATCTGATTCAGGACGCGCTGAAGACCACGCGTGGGAATCGCGCCAAGGCGGCGCGGCTGCTGGATTCCACCGAGCGCATCATCAACTACAAGGTGCGCGCCTACGGGATCGACGCCAAGCGGTTCAAGTAGGAGCGAGGGGGGCAGGTCGGGCGGGTAGGGCGGGTGGGTCAGGCCGGGCGGGTGGGGCAGGTCGGGCAGGTACGGCGGGTGCGTGAAGTTGTAGGGCGGGTCCTTTCGGACCCGCCTTGACACCCCCCTAAGTTTTCACCGAGCATGGGCGGCCCACGTTCATTCGGGAGGCACCCGTGTCGATTCCAGTTCACCTCCGCGTCAACCAGACCGCCCGGCACCACGACGTCGAGCCGCGGCTGCTCCTGGTGCACTACCTGCGCGACGTCTGCGGCCTGACAGGCACGCACGTCGGCTGCGAAACCAGTCTGGTGGCGAGGTGCTTACGATTGAGGGGCTGGAGAAGGACGGGAAGCTTCACCCCTTGCAGGAGGGTTTCTGGGAAGAGCACGGTCTGCAGTGCGGCTACTGCACGCCGGGCATGATCATGGCCTCGGTGCACCTGCTGTCGCAGAACGCGTCGCCCAGCCGCGCACAGATCGCCGAAGGACTGCGCGGCAATCTGTGCCGCTGCACGGGGTACTCGCACATCATCGACGCCGTGAATCACGCGGCAAAGGCGGTGGCCCGTGGCTGAGACGACTCCGTACGTCGGCCGCTCGATTAAACGCGTCGAAGATCCCCGACTCATCAAAGGCATCGGCACGTATACCGACGATCTGCGGCTGCCGGGCCTCGTGCACGCGGTGATTCTGCGCAGCCCGCACGCGCACGCGCGCATCACGCGCATCGAGACCGCGGCCGCGAAGGCGCTGCCCAGCGTCATCGCGGTCTTCACGGGCTCAGACGTCAACGCGTCGTGCGGTCTCGTCCCGTGCGGCGCGCAGATTCCGGATCTCAAGGCGCCCAAGCACACGGTCCTCGCGGGCGATCGCGTGTACTTCGTGGGCCACGCCGTCGCCGTCGTCATTGCGGCCGATCCGTACGTCGCGCGCGATGCGGTTGACGCGATCGATGTCGACTACGATCCGCTGCCCGTCGTCACGAATCCGGAAGACGCGATCAAGCAAGGCTCGCCGCTGACGCATCCGGATCTCGGCACCAACATCGCGTACACGCACAACGTCGCGGGCGGCGGGAGCATAGACGAGGCGTTCAAGCGCGCGGATCGCATCGTGAAGCACCGGCTCTACCACCAGCGCCTCACGCCGATGCCGATCGAGCCGCGCGCCGTGGTCGCGTCCTATCACGCCGGGGAAGGCGCGCTGACCATCTGGAGCGCGACGCAGGTGCCGCATTACCTGCGCACGCTGTTGCCCGGCATGATCGGCATCGCCGAAAACAAGCTGCGCATCGTCGCGCCGGAAGTCGGCGGCGGATTTGGCGCGAAGCTGAACATCTACGCCGAGGAGGCGCTCTGCGGCCATCTCGCCATGCGGCTCAACACGCCCGTGAAGTGGATCGAATCGCGGCGCGAGAACGCCGCGTCGACGATCCACGGCCGCGATCAGATCGGCGAGTACGAAGTCGCCGTGAAGAACGACGGCACGATTCTCGGCCTCAAGTCGAGGACGATTGCGGATCTCGGCTCGTATCTGCAGCTGCTCACGCCCGCGGTGCCGACGCTGACGGGCCTCGTGTTGACCGGCTGCTACAAGATTCCCGCGGTCAAGATCGAGATCGTCGGCGTCTACACGAACAAGATGGCGACCGACGCCTATCGCGGCGCCGGTCGACCCGAAGCGACCTATCTGATCGAGCGACTGATGGACGTCGTGGCGCACGAGCTGAAGCTCGATCGCGTCGAGCTTCGACTGAAACATTTCCCCTCGCCGAGCGAATTCCCGTTCGCCACGTCGTGCGGCCTCACCTACGACAGCGGCAACTACGCGGGCGCCCTGACCAAGGCGAAGCAGCTCGCCAACTGGGATCAGCTGCTCAAGGATCGAGCCGCGGCCCGCGCGGCCGGCAAACTCTCGGGTATCGGCGTCTCGACCTATGTCGAGATTTGCGCGATGGGCCCATCGAAAGCGATGCCGGCCGGCGGCTGGGAGTGGGGCTGCGTGCGCGTGGAGATCTCCGGCAAAATCACTGTGATCACCGGCGTCACGCCGCACGG
>JACPZV010000072.1 GCA_016195295.1 Acidobacteriota bacterium | reverse complement strand
GGACGACGGTGCCGTCGGGCGAGACGATCGACTGCGTCGTCTCGATCATCAGCTCGAAGCGCAGCGTGCCCGGCGGCAGCTGCCGCCAGTACTCGAACGCGTCGCACGCCGATGCGAGCGCCGTCACCTGATCGACCGACGTGATCTTCGGCAAAGTGATCACGAAGTGAGGCGGCAGCTTTCCGCCGGTGCGGTCGAGCAGCCGCGTCAGAAACAGATCGAACGTCCGAAGACCGCGGTGTTTCAGTTCCTCGTTGAGCGGCTTGATCCGAATGCCGATCGACGGTGGCAGCGTGCCGTCCGAAAACCCGTTGGCGACTTCCGTCGCGGCGAGCTGCGCGTGGCCGTCTTCCTCCACGTCCGGCCGATTGCCGAAGCCGTCCTCGAAATCGATCCGGAAATCCTCGACCGGTTCACGCGTGAGCTTGTCGACGACGCGCGGGTACAGACGCTCGGCGAGCGCACGGTCGAGGTTGAGCGCGGCGCCGAGGGTCGTGGGATCCGGTGCGTGCTCGCGCAACGACTTGAGCGCCGCGGCGCCGAGCTTTCCCGCGACATCGGCCGTGAACAGGTGCGCGCCGCCGTAGACCGTGTGCACGGGCTGCCGCGCCGCGGAATCGCCCGGATACTGGCGGGCGACGTGCGCATTGACGTTGTGCAGCGCGTCGAGAATCGTCGTCAGCGCCACGTCGGGAATCGTCATGTCGGCCATGCGGTGGTGCAGTATAGTCCCCGCGTGGCGTCCCGCAAACGGTTCATCGGGCACGCACCCCTCAGTTGTACAATGTACGTATGAAGCGTTATACGAGCTCCCAGCTGCGGTCGCGGCTGTCCGAGGTGCTCGACGCGGCGGAACGGGGCCAGCCGATCATGATCGAGCGGCGCGGAATTCGCTTTGCCCTTCGCGTGGAACGCGGGACCAGACCGTCGCCTCGGCGTCGGCGAGCGCTGAGCGCGTGGATGGCGCCTGCCGTTGCGGCCGGCCAATGGACGTGGGAGGGCGCGCCGGGTCCGCTGAGATTCAAGAGCCGCCTCAAGAAACGGTGATTCTGCTCGATACCAACGCCCTCATCTGGCTGCACGACGGTCACCCGCGCGCGGCGGAATTGGCACGGACGGCCACGAGGCTGCACGTCTCGCCGATCACGCTGCTGGAGATGCAGGTGCTCACGGAATCGGGCCGGATGCGGCTGCAGCGCGGGGCCACGCCTCGCGAGATCATCGCGGACGAACGATGGGTCCTGGACGATCCGCCGTCGTCCGACTGGTTCGATGCGTCGCTGGATGTGGGATGGACGCGCGACGTGTTCGACCGCTTGATCGTCGCGCACGCGCGGCTTCGGCGCTGGCGCCTCGCGACCGCCGATGCGAACATCATCGGACACCTGAGTCCCCGCGAATACCTCGAGCTGTAGCCGCACCAGGGTCACGCGGTCGCCGAGACTCGGGACTGACAGATCTGGCAAAGTCCCCGCGACTTCTCTACACTTGGCAAATCGCCGTCGATGTGGTCGGGTTACGAAAGGAGCGGCCGATGTCCCTCAGGCTCGGAATCGTCCTCGTTTCGCTCGCTGCGGTGTCCGTGGCAGGCCAGTCGCCGAAGGCGGTGGTTGCCGCGCACTCGAACACCCCGGCGTCGAAGAAGAACACCCCGGCGTCGAAGAAATCGATGGTGCCCCGCACATCGGACGGGCGGCCCGATCTCCAGGGCACGTGGGACTTCGCGCAGCTGACGCCGTTCGAGCGCCCGAGCGAATTTGCCGACAAAGACTCGGTGACCGAAGAGGAAGCTGAAGAATTCGCGCAGAAGCGCATCGAGACGACCAACAAGGATCGCCGCGACGGCGGCGCCGCCGCGGACGTCGAGCGTGCCTACAACGATTTCTGGTGGGACTTCGGCACGCGGGTCGCGAAGCAGCCGTCGCTCGTGGTCGATCCGCCTGATGGCCGGGTGCCGCCGCTGACCGCCGACGCGCAAAAGCGAATCGCGGAGCGCAGGAACCACTATGAGCATCCCGAAGAGCGCCCGCTGGCGGAGCGCTGCATCCTGGGATTCAACTCCGGCCCGCCGATGGTGCCGAGCGCGTACAACAACAACATGCAGCTCGTCCAGACGCGCGACCAGATTGTGATCGTCAACGAGATGATCCACAGCGCCCGCATCATCGATCTCAATGGCCGCGCGCATCGGCCGAAGGAGATCCGTCTCCTGACGGGCGATTCCGTCGGCCACTGGGAGGGCGACACGCTCGTCGTCGACACGACGAACTATCTACGGGACGGCGTCTTCAGGGGATCCGATACGAATCTGCATCTGGTCGAACGGTTCACGCGGCTGGACGCGGACACGCTGCGCTACGAGTTCACGGTCGATGATCCGACGACGTGGACGAAGAAATGGAGCGCGTCGATTCCGATGACGAGGACCGACGAGCTCATGTACGAATACGCCTGCCACGAGGGCAACCACGCGCTCGCCGGCGTCCTCATGGGCGCGCGCTACCAGGAAACGCATCCGCAGGAAAAGAAGTAACGACGCGCCTCACCCTGATCGGTCAGGATAGAACCAGGCGGAACGCTCTTCCCTTCGTGGTTCTATACGTCGAGAAGCCCCGTCGATCGAGGGTCAAGATGTCCATGACGCCCAGCTCGTCGGCGAGCAGGACCAGCGTGGCATCGGCGAAATCCATCGGTGTGTCGGCGTACTTGCTCATCAGCTCGGCCGCCGCGCGGATCTGCGGCGGCTGGGTCGACTCCGCAATCCGAATGGCGGAGGCCCGCAGCAACTCGGCGAACGAAGGCGGACCATTCGGAAGATCCGACAGGAAGTACATCACCTCGGTGATGACGGCGCTCGTCGTGCACAGTTGACCCGTAAACCCGTCGAGCGCGGCGGCGACCCGGCCGTGCGTCGCGTCATTTCGGTTCAGGTACGCGACGAGCGGGCCCGTGTCGATGAGCCAGATTTTCATCGCCAATTACGTTCCTTAATCCGGCGCTGCCATCCGGCCTTGGGCGACGCCAGATCGAGGCGGCCCTTGACATGGCCGATACGCCGTCCCATGGGACGCTCTTCGAGACCGCTGTCGATCAGGTCGCGTACGAGCTCCGATCTGGTCTTGCCAAGCGCCTTGGCTCGCACGGTCAACGCCTCGTCTTGCGAGTGGTTCAGGCGTATGGTTAGTGTCTTATCCATGGCGAGAATTGTAACACGTTGTAAGACAAGCGCGTCGATCCGGGAGCGGGGGACGACCAATCCGTTCAGGCGATATAATCCGCACCGATGACCACCGAACGCCGGCTGGCCGACGGACGGGTTGAGCTGCTCGACACGCGACGCGTCGAACAGAGCGCGCTCTACAACGTCGACCTGGCGCCGGTGCCGCTTCTCCTGAACTCGCATCCCGGGACGAAGTACGGCATTCCGTTCCCTGTCTTCGCGCGCGCCGCGTACGGCACGCTCGGATCGAACGTGCCCGCACTCATGCGGGCGCTCGTCGCGTGCGGATGGTTCGGCATCCAGGCGTGGATTGGCGGGGAAGCGCTGCATACTTTTTTCAGGACGGTCATCCCGGGCTGGCACACGCTGCTCGGCGCGGGCGACATCGGTTACGGGGGCCACACGACGACGGAGTGGGTGTCGTTCCTGCTGTTCTGGGGCTTCAACATCTACATCATTTATCGCGGCATGGATCTGGTGCGCGAAGTGGAGAACTGGGCGGCGCCGTTCGTCCTCGTCATGACGTCGATTCTGGTGTGGTGGGCGATTTCACGCGCGAACGGACTCGGGCCGCTGCTCTCGCAACCGGGGAAATTCCGCACGTTCGGCGAATTCTGGCCCGTCTTCGTGCCGTCGCTGACGGCGATGATCGGGTTCTGGGCGACGCTGTCCCTCAACATGCCGGACTTCACGCGCTTCGGGCGCAGCCAGCGAGAGCAGATCGTGGGGCAAGTGATCGCATTGCCGACGACGATGTCCGTCTTCGCGGCGATGGGCGTGATTATCACCAGCGCGACGGCGATCATCTACGGTCAGGCGATTTGGGATCCGGTCGCGCTCGTCGGCAAGTTCACGTCGCCTGTTGTCGTCGCGATCTCGATGTTCACCGTCGTCGTCGCGACGATCGCCGTCAACATCGCGGCGAACGTCGTGTCGCCGGCGAACGACTTCGCGAACGCCTTCCCGCGGTTCGTCGGTTTCAAGACCGGCGGGTTGATCACGGGCCTGCTGGGCATCGCGATCCAGCCGTGGAAGCTGCTCGCCGATCCGTCGGGCTACATCTACACATGGCTCCTCGGCTACTCGGGTGGACTCGGATCGATTGCCGGAGTGTTGGTCGCTGACTACTGGCTGGTGCGGCGCCGCGAGCTACGGTTGGAGGATCTGTATCTCGCCGGGGGCGCGTATCGCGGCTGGAACGTCCGCGCCATCGCCGCGACGGCCATCGGGTGTGCGCTCGCGTGGGGAGGATTCATCGTGCCCGCGCTGAAACCGCTGTACGACTACGCGTGGTTCGTCGGGTTCTTTGCGGCCGCCGGCGCGCACGTCGCGCTGGCGCCGCGTAACGCCGCGACCTCGACAAACGCACAGACCGCAGAACTCGCGGAGGAATAGCCGGGGAATTTGAGGATGTGAGGATGTGAGGATCTTAAGGATTTGAGGATTGGACCGGGCCGAGGTAGCGGTCGAGCCAGCCGAGCACTTCGCGAATCAGCTCACTCCGAGGGAAGTCCACGTGGCCGGAATCTCGCGTGCCCACCGCGCGCGACTGGTGACGACCGCGAGATCGTCCTTGCCGTCGAACGGCCGGCGGCCCGCCAGCGTCTCGTAGAGCACGACACCCAGCGCCCACACATCGGCTCGCGCGTCGACGTCTCCGCCGCGGATCTGCTCGGGCGACATGTACGCGACCGTGCCCAGCGTCGTGCCGGTGCGCGTGAGGTCGGAGTGCCCCGCGAGCTTGGCCAGTCCGAAGTCGAGGATCTTGACCAGCCCGTCTTTCGCGATGATCAGATTTGCCGGCAGCTTAGCAGATTTGAGAATCTGAGGAAGTGTGGATTTGAGGAGTTGCCTTCGATCCTCAAATCCTCAGATACTCACATCCTCAAATCCTTACATCCTCACATCCTCAAATTCCCTTATGTCGACCATGACCCTCGAAGAACGTCGCAACCAGCGCAACGCCGTGCTGGCCGGATTCCTCGGCTGGACGCTCGACGCCTTCGACTTTTTCATTTTGACGCTCGTCATCGACGACGTCGCCAGGTCGTTCGGGCGATCCGTTCCCGACATCGCGTTCGCCCTGACCGTGGCGCTCGCGATGCGGCCCGTCGGCGCGATCATCTTTGGCTTGATGGCCGATCGCTGGGGCCGACGGATCCCGCTGATGCTCAACGTCATCTTTTATGCCGTCATCTCCGTGCTGTCGGG
>JACPZV010000077.1 GCA_016195295.1 Acidobacteriota bacterium | reverse complement strand
GTTGGCCGGCGGCGAGACGCAGCTCGATGAAATCAACGAGGATGATCGAGTTCCGCGCGACGATGCCGGCGCCGGCCATGAAGCCGATCATCGACGTGGCAGTGAAGAACGCACCGAGGGCGGCGTGCGCCGGCAAAATGCCGATGAGCGAGAACGGAATCACGGTCATGACGATGAGCGGCGTCGTGTAATTTTTGAACCAGCCGACCATGAGCATGTAGATCAGGATGAGCACGGCGGTGAAGGCGAGGCCGAGGTCGCGGAAGACTTCGAGCGTCACCTGCCACTCGCCGTCCCACTTGATCGCGGGCTCCTCGTCGCCGAAGGGCAGCGTGGCGGTGTAGATTTTGACGTCCGGCCGGGTGCCGCCGAAGTCGCGGCCGTCGAGCGCGGCGAGCCCGCGGTTCAGCGCGAAGATGGCGTAAACGGGGCTCTCGATCACGCCGGCCACATCGGCCGTGACGTAGGTGACGTTGTGGAGATTCTTGTGGTAGATGTTCCGCTCGCCGGTGGTCTGCTCGACGGTCACGAGTTCGCTCAGGGGCACGAGCGGCGCCGCGGGATTGAAGTCGGAGCGGACCGGCAGCGTGAGCAATTGCTCCGGGCGGGAGCGGAGGGCGCGCGGGAGTTCGAGCACGATGTTCACGTCTTCGCGCTCGGCGGGCAGATGCAGGGTCGTGACGGGCAAACCCTGCGCGCCGAGCTGGATGGTGCGGGCGATGGCGGCCTCGGTGATGCCGTGCAACGCGGCTTTCTCGCGGTCGATGCGCAGGACGGTTTTCGCCTGCTCGGCCTCGACATACCAGTCCACATCGACGACGCCGTCGGTCTGCTGGAGCAATTGGCGCACGCAGGCGGCGAGCGCGAGGCGGGCGGCTTCCGACGGGCCGTAGATTTCGGCGACGAGCGTTTGCAGGACGGGCGGGCCCGGCGGCACCTCGGCGACGGCGAGGGCGGCGCCGGCGCGCGCGGCGATGGCGCCGAGGCGCGGGCGGATGCGTTTCGCCTCGCGCTGCGGTCAGAGGTTGCGGCGCTGCGCGCAGCCGTCCTGGAACGCCGCGACACGGCTGAACAATACCGCTCCGCGGCGGTGGACAGCGCCGGCCAGATCGAGCGCATCGCGCAGGTGAGTTACGACGCAGGCGAGCGTGGCATTTTGGAGTTGTTGGATGCATATCGGACGGCGTCGTCTGCACGTATCCGACAAGTCGCGCTCGATTTCGCGACGCGGCAGGCGGAGCTCGAACTCGAATTCGTGAGCGGTTGGGAGATTCCGTAATGACGATGACGATGCGAGCACACGCGGCGATATGGATCACGATGGTCGGCACGTTGGCGTGCGCACGGCCAGGCGACGCGCCGAAAGCCGAACCGGCGACGCTGAACGTGACGGATTGGACCGCGAACACTGAGCTGTACATGGAGTATCCACCCCTCGTTGCAGCGCAGTCGGCGCGCTTCGCGGTGCATCTCACGAAGCTCGACGACTTCAAGGCGCTCAACGCGGGAACGCCGTCGATCGAGTTCACACCGGAACGTGGCGGCGCCCCGGCCGTGCTTCGTGGTTCACCGCCATCACGGCCAGGGGCATTCCGCGTGGACGGCGCACCTCCGGCAGCGGGCCGCTACCGATGGGCGCTCACCATCGACGCCCCAGGTCTGACCGATCGCCATGAACTGGGCACGGTGACGGTCTTTCCGGACGAAGCGAGCGCAAAGGCCGAGGTCGAGAAGCGGCCGGCTGATGATCCCGCGGCGATCGCGTATTTGAAGGAACAGCAATGGACGAACGAGTTCGCGACCGCGCCCGTGCACGAGGGCGAATTGCGCACGTCGATCAGAGTGCCTGCGTCGATTGAGCCCCTTTCAGGCGGTGAAGCGGTCGTCGCCGCGCCGGCGTCCGGCCGATTCACGGCCGACGCGCTCGTCGCGATTGGAACGACCGTCCGGTCGGGTCAGCCGCTTGGACGACTCGAACCCCGGCTGAGCGGTACTGACGACCGCGCCACGCTCGCGGCTGACGCTGCGCAAGCCCAAGTGACGTTCGACGGTGCGAGCGCCGAAGAGACGCGAGCGGAACGCTTGCTCGCGGAACGGGCGGTTCCCGCCCGTCGCGCCGAAGACGCGCGGCGCGCGGTCGCGACCGCCGAGGCGCGGCTCCGCGCGGCGGAAGCCCGGCTCGCGCAGCGGGACGAAACGCTGCGCAGCGGGGGTGGGGCCGCGTCCGGCAATGCGTTCACGGTCCGGGCGCCGATCGCGGGTCGCGTCGCGGACGTGTTCGCGACGCTCGGCGCCTCGTACGACGAGGGCGCGCCGCTCTTCAAGATCGTCCGGACCGATCGCGTCGAGCTCCGCGCGCAGATACCGGCGCCCGATGCCACGGTCACACGTGATCTGATGGATGTCGCGTTCGAGCTTCCCGGTCGCGCCGACGTCCTTCCCCTTCGGGCAGAGCACAGGCACGACGCGGGCGTGATCGATTCGAAGACTGGCGCGCTGCCGGTGCAGTTCGAGGTCCAGAATCCTCGCGGTCAACTCCTCGTTGGCCAAAGCGGTACGGCGGTGCTGTACAAACGCGACCGCCTCCGCGTGCCCACGGTCCCAAAAGCGGCGGTCTTGCTCGAAGCGGGTCGACCGTACGTCTTCGTGCAGATCGGCGGCGAGCGGTTTGCCCGCCGCTACGTCGAAATCGCCACGCGCGACGGCAATCAAATCGGTCTAAAAAGCGGCGTCGGTCTGGGCGACCGCGTCGTCATCCGCGGCGCATACGAAGTGCAGCTCGCGTCCGCCGCCAAGGGTTTACCGGCCGAAGGCCACGTCCATTAGCCGTGCTTGCCTTTGTACCCGAGCAGGCCCGGCTTAGTTAAGTTAGGAAGGGCCGCCGTAGCGGCCGCGCAACTAGTAACGAAGCTCCGCGGGCAGTGGCGCTTCGTTTAACTCCGTGGTTTGAGGGGAGCTTCGTTACATGAAGCGATTGATTCAATGGTCGATCGATCACCACTGGATGGTGATGATCTTCTCGGCGCTGCTGCTGCTTGGGGGCATCTGGACAGCCCGGGACATGCCCGTCGACGTCTTCCCCGATTTGACCGCACCGACGGTCACGATCCTGACCGAAGGCCACGGCATGGCGCCGGAGGAGATGGAGTCGCTCGTCACCTTCCCGTTGGAAAGCGCCATCAACGGCGCGTCCAACGTCCGGCGGGTGCGTTCCGCCACGGCGCTCGGGATCGCGGTGGTCTGGGTGGAATTCGACTGGGGCACGGATATCTTCCTGGCCCGCCAGGTCGTCGCGGAAAAGCTGGCGCTCGTTGGCGGCACGCTGCCGCCGCAGGTCGAGCGGCCGGTGCTCGCCCCGGTCTCGTCCATCATGGGTGAGATTCTCTTCTTCGCGATCTCGTCTGACGTACAGGACCCACTCGCCCTTCGAACTGTGGCCGATACCGTCGTGCGACGTCGTCTGCTCGCGGTGGCGGGTGTCTCGCAGGTTACGCCGATCGGCGGCGCCGAGCGGCAATATCAGGTCATCGCTCACCCCGAGCAACTGCGCGCGAACAACATCTCGCTGACGGCGCTGCTGGACGCGGTCCGCAGCGCCAGTCAAAACACGTCGGCCGGTGTGTACACGGAAGGCCCGCAAGAGTACGTGCTGCAGTCGGTCGGTCGCGTCAGAAACCCGGAGGAGATCGGCGAGAGCGTCGTCGCGCTGCGCGGCGGCCGATCGGTGCTCATCCGCGACGTGGCGGACGTCCGCGAGGGCGGCGCGTTCAAGCGCGGCGAGGGATCCCGCAGCGCAAAGCCGGCGGTCATCGTCGGCGTGCAGAAGCAGCCGGGCGCAAACACCATCGAGCTGACCGCTCGCCTCGATCGAGAGCTCGACCGGCTCCAGCAGGAGCTGCCGAAGGGCATGACGATCGATCGCAAGATCTTCCGGCAGGCCGACTTCATCGAAGTCGCCGTGGACAACGTCGTCAAGGCGCTGCGCGACGGCGGCATGCTGGTGATCGTCATCGTGCTGCTGTTCCTGGCGAACCTTCGCGCCGCGACGATCACCTTGACGGCCATGCCGCTGTCGCTTGCCGCCGCCATTCTTGTCCTTCGCGCGTTCGGCGCGACCATCAACACGATGACGCTCGGCGGAATGGCGATTGCCATCGGCGCCCTCGTCGACGATGCGATCATCGACGTGGAAAACGTGGTCCGCCGATTGCGCGAGAACCGCGCGAAACCGCTGGATCAGCAGCAACCGTCGGCGGAGGTCGTCCGCGACGCGACGCTGGAGATTCGCACCTCGATCGTGTTCGCCACGATCATCATCGTGCTGGTGTTCCTCCCGATCTTCGGCCTGGCCGGGGTGGAAGGGCGTCTGCTGACACCGCTCGCGTTCGCGTACATCGTGTCGCTGCTTGCGTCCCTCGTCGTCGCCATCGTCGTAACGCCCGCGCTGTCCTATGCCTTTCTGCCGCACGCGCGATCGATTGAACGTGGTCACGATGGGTGGTTGGCGCGGACGCTCAAGGCCAGATTCTCCACACTCCTCCCGCACGCGCTCGATCATCCTGGCGCGGTCACGGTCACGTCCGTCGCACTGCTGGTGGTCGCCATCGTGGCGCTGGAACGGGCGGGCACGGCCTTTCTCCCCGAGTTCCATGAAGGGAGTCTGACCGTCCAGGCGAACACGCTCCCAGGCACGTCACTCGCGAAGTCGGACGAGATCGGCCGTCGCGTCGAGCAGATCATGCTGGCCGAACCCGAAGTGGTGGCGACCGCACGACGCACGGGACGCGCGGAGCTCGACGAACATGTGCAGGGCGTCGAAGCGGCGGAGATCGACGTGGGGCTCCGCGACACCGGCCGGCCGCGTGCGGAGCTGCTGGCCGCGCTGCGCCGCGGCTTCTCGACGCTCCCCGGCACCAACGTCACGATCGGACAGCCGATTTCGCACCGCATCGATCACATGCTGTCGGGCACGCGAGCCAACATCGCCGTCAAGGTATTCGGCGACGACCTCAGCACGCTTCGGCGGCTCGGCGAGCGTGTGCGCGATGCCGTCAGTCGCGCGCGCGGAGTCGTCGATCTCTCGCTCGAACAGCAGATGGATATACCCGTCGTGCGGTTCGTCCTCAATCGAACGGCGATCGCGCGCTATGGCCTGCACGCGAGCGACGTCGGCGAAGCGATTGAGACCAGCTTCGCGGGTGCCACGGTGGGTCGGATCTTCGACCGCGGCACGGCGTTCGATCTGATCGTGAAGTTCGATCCGTCGAGCAGCGGCGACTTCGAGCGCATCGCCGACCTCCCGATCGACACGCTCACGTCGGGCCAGGTGCCGATCCGCCTGCTGGCCGACGTAAGACGCGAGGAAG
Organism: Acidobacteriota bacterium; assembly: GCA_016195295.1. Lineage (GTDB taxonomy): Bacteria > Acidobacteriota > Vicinamibacteria > Vicinamibacterales > CAVVIG01 > SRVP-36. The sequence continues at coordinate 9,325 of JACPZV010000077.1, read as the reverse complement.
GACCGAACATGATCCTGCGCGAGAACGTGCAACGCCGGATCGTGATTTCCTGCAACGTCGCCGGCAGAGATCTCGGCAGCGTGATCGATGACATCAGGTCGAACATCGCGCAATCGGCGCCGATGCCTGCGGGATACCGCGTCGAGTACGGCGGCCAGTTCGAGAGTCAGCAAAGCGCCTCTCGACGCCTGGGGGTTCTGTTTGTCGGGGTGATCGCCGGTCTCTTCATGTTGCTGGTGCTGGCGTTCGGCCGCGCTCGTGATGCGGTCATCGTCATGGTCAATCTGCCGCTCGCGTTGATTGGCGGCGTTGCCGGCGTCTTTCTCGCTGGTGGCGTGCTGAGCGTTGCGTCCATGATCGGTTTCATCACGCTCTTCGGCATCGCGACACGCAACGGCATCATGCTGGTGTCGCACATTCAGCACCTGATGACCGATGAGGGCGTCACAGATTTCCGCGAGGCGGTCGCGCGTGGCGCACACGAACGGCTGGTCCCGATTCTGATGACCGCGATGGCCGCCGGCTTGGCGCTCATTCCGCTCGCCGTTGGCGGCGGCAAGACGGGCAGCGAGATTCAGACGCCGATGGCGATTGTAATTTTGTGTGGATTGACCACGTCCACTCTCTTGAACATGCTCGTGGTTCCCACGCTGTACCTGCGGTATGCAAAGCCGGAGCACGCGACGCCTGGGCGGCCGTGAGGAGCCACTCATGAAGCTTCGATCCGTGCTGCTCGTGGCACTGTTCGCATCCACGATCGCCAGTAGCGCGGCGGCGCAGCCGCCGGGCGCAACTCCTCAGCCGAGTGCGGTCACGCATACCGCGTACTCCAGGAACACGGAACTCTTTGCCGAATGGCGGCCCCTGATCGTCGGACAAGCGGTTCGGCTGACGGCGCATCTCACCCGAATCGGTGAGCGATTCACGCCTTACGCCGAAGGCAAAGTGACGCTGACGCTCACCATCGGGAGTGTCACTGCGAACGCTGCGACCGAAGGCCCTGAACGGCCAGGCGTTTTCAGGCTGAACGTCACCCCAACAAAGGCGGGTACCGGGCGATTGGTCATCGATGTGGCAGCGGCGACAGGCCCCGAGCATTTCGTCATCGACAACGTGTCGGTGTATGCCGACGTCCAGGCCGCGCTCGCAAAGCAGGCGCCGGCGGAGACGGGCCTCGTCAGCTATGCGAAGGAGCAGTCGTGGGAAGCGGACTTCGCGACGGCGCCGGTGAAGGTGTACTTCCCAGGCGCTGCGCGCATCATCACGGTGCCGTCGACGGCGATCGTGCGCGACGGCGCGGCGGCTCACGTGTACGTGCAACGGACGCCGGAGCGGTTCGAATTCCGCGCGGTAAAGACGCGCCGCACGATCGAGGACGCGATCGAGATCACAAGCGGCTTGCGTGACGGCGAACGGATTGTCGTGCGCGGTGCCGAGAAGATGCCGCGCGAGTAGCCGTAATTCCGATCGAGACTTGACCATACCGACCGCACTTCGACGTCTCACCCCCGACGCGTGGCTGCTTTTCGCCACGCGATTCGTTCGCCTGTTCGCGTATGGTTCGTTGTCCGTCGTGCTGGTGTTCTATCTGGTCGGGGTCGGCCTGAGCGCGCCGCAAACCGGCATGCTGCTGACCCTGACTCTCGTCGGCGACACCGTCGTCTCGCTGTATCTCACGACTCGCGCGGATCGGATCGGACGCCGTCGCATGCTGGTTGTCGGCGCCGTGCTCATGGCGGCAGCAGGGCTCGTCTTCGCGTCGACACGCAATCTGTGGCTCCTCGCGGTCGCGGGGACCGTTGGCGTCATCAGCCCGAGCGGTCAGGAGGTCGGGCCGTTCCTGTCGATTGAACAGGCGGCGCTCGCTCACGTGGTGACCGATCGGACCAGGACCGAAGTGTTTGCCTGGTACACACTCACGGGATCGTTGGCGACGGCGCTCGGCGCGCTTGCGGGCGGCGTCACCACCCACGTGATGCAAGGCATGGCGTTGGCGCCCGTGAGCGGTTACCGGATCGTGGTGATTCTGTATGCCGTCGTCGGCCTGGTCCTGGCCGTCTTGTTTTCTCGCCTCTCGCGCGCCGCCGAGGCGACCACCCTCGGCGAGAAGAAGGCGTTTCGAGCGACGTTCGCCGGCCTCTCCGGCCTCGATCGGTCGCGCGACGTCGTGGTGAAGCTGTCGGCGCTATTCGCGCTGGACTCGTTTGGGGGCGGCTTCGTCGTCCAGAGCTTCGCCGCGTACTGGTTCTATCTGCGGTTCGGCGTCACCCCTGAAACGCTCGGCGCAGTTTTCTTCTGCGCGAACATCCTTGCCGGAATTTCGGCGTTGCTGGCGTCCCGGCTCGCTTCGCGGTTCGGCCTGATCAAGACGATGGTCGCCACGCATCTGCCGTCCAACATCCTGCTCATTCTGGTGCCGCTGATGCCGACGCTGTCGCTGGCCGTCCTCGTGCTGTTGGTGCGGTTCAGCATCAGTCAGATGGACGTGCCGACGAGGCAGTCCTACCTCATGGCCGTCGTGCGTCCGGAGGAACGCTCGGCGGCCGCTGGCATCACGAATGTCGCACGGACGACCGGCGCGGCGATCAGTCCGCTCTTCGTCGGCTTCATGTTCGCTCAGCCCGCGCTGATCAACCTGCCGTTCTTCATCGCCGGCACGCTGAAAGCCACGTACGACCTTTTGCTCTACAGAGCATTCGCCGCAGCTCAACCGCCAGAGGAGATTCAGCCCGGTTCACGGCGGGCTCACGAGTAGATCATGAACTCCAGGAGGTTGTTGTCCGGATCGCGGATGTAAGTGCTCGAACCCGCTGTCTGACGGCCACCCTGCCGGCTCACCGGACCCGTTTCCACCTTCGCGCCCGTCTTGTCGAGCGTGGCCTTGAGCGAGTCCGGGGTCCCGTCCCAGACGAAGCACACATCGCCGCACGGCGGTCGGGCCGCCGGGGCCCGCAGCGTGAACGTGGCGTTCTGCCACAGCGAGGGACGATGAAAATTGATCATCTGGGTTCCGAAATGCACGACACACGACTGCGCGCCTTCGGTGACCTGGAAACCGAGGGCGCGATAGAATGCGAGCATCGCGTCGACGTTCTGCATCGGCAGCGCCACGTGATCGAAGCTCCGAACGCCGGACGGCTGCGCGAGCGCGTCCGATCCGCGGCCCGCGGCGACGGCCGCCGCCGACGTCCCCACCACCATCGCGCGCTTGATGAACGTCCGCCGAGAGCCTTTCATGATCGACCTCCCGATGTGCGTCAGGCGCCCTACGGCAAAAGCACCGAGCGATTGATCCAGAGAATATTGTCCCAGCTCAACGGCTTCTCGGTGCCGTCGAACAACTTGGCGTAGCTGCCGCCCGATCCCTTGAACGAGAACTCCTTCACGCGATCGGGTGGCGTGGTCGTGACGTTTCGCAGAATGTCCAGGACCTGTTCCTGCCTGGATATCTGAAAGAACGTCGGCGTTTTCGCCGAGTAGAACTTCGTCTCGCTGGGATTGCTCTTGTTGCCCACGCCGCGCTCGAACTTGATGTGCATCTCCAGGCGCTCGCCGCTGGCCGCCGCAAAGACCCAGTCCTCGGAATCCAGGATCGGACCGGCACCGCCAGACGAGGTCGAGCGCTGCATCGTGTGCGTGGTGGCCAGCAGGTAGACGCCGAACGGCCCGGGCGCATCGGCTGGATCCTCGGTGAGTCCGCCGATCATCAATTGCACGTTCGCGCCCGTGGGATCCTTCACCGGAGCGGCGAGATAGATCAGCCGATTCGATCCGGTTTTCCCGACCGGTTTTCCGTCGGGCCCGTTGATCGTCACCCGGTCGGTGAAGATCGCGCGCAGATTCGCATCCTTGGCCGGACCCTGAGTCGCCACGTTGGGCATCCAGCCCGCCGGCAGAAACGCGTTCAGCGCGGCGTCCGGCACGTGCAGATCGAGCTGGAACCGATACTCGGAGCTGTACTCGACCATCGTCTGGGCGTGGGCAGACCGCCCGAGCCCGATGAGAGCGCCCGCGAGGATCAACGCCCCGAGGGCTCCGACAGAAACGCTTCGTGACATCGCGCCCTCCTCTTTCAGCACCCCACGTACGGCACACAATACATCATCACGGCCGCGCGCGGCGGCGGTTGTGCACCCCGTAGTTGAGCTCATTTCTTCTTCGCGGCTTCTGTCGCGATCTTCTCTGCCGTGCGCGCAGCGCTGAGGACGTTCTCGATCGCTCGGTTGCCTTCGTGACACGCGTACTCGAACATCTGATACGACTCATCCCGGATCAACGGAATCGACACGGTCCACGGCCGTGTGTACACGTTCGGATCCTCGATCGTGATCTCGTAGCTGATCGTGTCGGCGTCGACACGCGCGAAGCGTTCAACCAGGCGCAACGCTTCACTATGCGGCACGCCTCTGATGCGCCCGGCCGCGGCGTTTGTCGCGATCCAACCCTTATCGTTGAAGTTCGTCGTCTCGACGACCAGCGTGTTGCCTTCCCACCGACCGCGCGGATCTCCCGTCCACTGGCGGATGTTCTTGTCCACGTGCGGACGTCCGTCGACAGGAATCACTCGGGCTTCGTGGATCATTTCCTGGAGAATCACCACGTATCCCGGCGTCTGGACGATCTGGTAGGCGTTGTTGTAGCCGGCAGGAAACATTCGGCCCGGGCCGCGCGTGATACAGCGATCCCAGGGGCTCATGAACTCAAAGGAGTCGACGTTCGTCAGGTTGCGGTCCCGTGCTTCCTCGGCTGCCGGCTTGAGCGGCACTTTCCCGTCCTGCGGATCGACGACGAGCGACGTCTGGCGCGTCGAGACAACTTTTGTCCCCGAGTCAAACCAGGCGTCGTTGTAGCTGCCGACGTCACCCGGTCTCGGGGCGCGCTCGGCCTCCTCGCGCCGTTCAGCGGCCTGCTGCTCGAAGGCCGCCGCTTCCTGTTCAGTCAGAAACCGTTTCCCCGCCAGCGCACTGGGTCGTTCAAAAGGGGTGATCGTGGCATTCGTCCACATGCCCTGCAAGTCTGGCTGGTCGTCAGGCGTACGCGGCGGAGTCCACGTCTTCGTCTTCGTCTTGGCCGCCGTGGGAGTCTGACCGGCGACCGGTACCGCTGTCAGCAATGCAACAGCGATCACCGCGGAAGGCACGCCACGTGATCTCAGGAATTGATGCCTCATGCTCCATGCTCCTACTTCTTGACGAACTTCCTCACGTTCATCAGGAAGTCCGCGCCGTACATGTTCCCCTGTCCATCGACCGTAACGCCTTCGGCGAGGCTCGACGCGGCAGGATAGGGATACGGACAGGGATCCGGCACGAAGTACTGCACGGCGCCGGTGCGCGCGCTTCCGATGCGGATGCCGCGGCGCGTGCCCAGGTTGTAGCCGTACCCCGTCTGCGCGAGCGCGAACTGGCCCGTGTTCGTGCGGCCGTCGCGCGATTCGGAGTCGGCGACGTACAGGGTGTCGGTCTTCTTGTCGATGAACAGTCCGCTGGGGCGGCCGAACTGATACCAGACGGCGATGAACGTGCCGTCGGGGTCGAACACCTGCACGCGGTTGTTCTGGCGGTCGCCCACGAACACGCGTCCGCGCGAATCGATCACGATCGTGTGTGGGACATCGAACTCGCCCGGGCCCATGCCTTTCCTGCCCCAGGTCTTCACGAACTTCCCCGTCTTGTCGAACTTGACGACGCGCGCGTTGCCGGTGGCAGCGCCGCCGCCTGTGTGACCGTCCGCGACGAAGATGTCGCCGTTGCCGGCGACGGCGACTTCGGTCGGTGCGTCGAACTCATCGTTGCCCGCGCCGGCAACGCCCTTCTTGCCGAGCGTCATCAGCACCTTGCCGCTCTGGTCCAGCTTAAACACCTGGTGGGCCCCATTGTCCGCCAGCCAGAGGCTCCCGTCCTTGTCGATCGTGAGCTTGTGCGGGCTGACAAAGAGGCCGGCGCCGAGAGACTTCAGGACCTTGCCTGACGAATCGAGCTGGAAGATCGGGGCAATCGACGCGGCTGCGCCGCTGCACGTCGTTCCGCCCGCGCCAGAGTTTCCGCAGCGATCGACGACCCAGATCGTGCCGTCCGGCGCCGTGGTGACGCTCGCCGTGGAACCCCACTTGCGACCGGCCGGAAGCTGGCCCCAGTCCACGCCGTCCCTGTAGGGATTCGGCAGATCGTTTCGCGCGCCGAGCATCGACACTGCCGGCAACTGCACAGGATACTGATGGGCCGGAAAGATCGGCGGCGCGCCGCGCCCGGCTGGAGCCGGGTTTGGAGGCACCCCGCACGAGTAGGCGAGCGGGCCGGCCGACGAGCTTGCCGGCGGCGGCGTAAACGGCGGGACAGTCTGGGCCGCCGGCCGCAATGTGGTCACGGTGACGACCGTGGCGAGCGCCAGCGCTGTCGACCCTGCGGCTGCCGATCGACCGATGCGCTTCGTCTGATCGTTCTGGAACATGCGCACCTCCTCGGCGGACCGCCGGTCCGCCCGACAAGACTATATCCGACCGTGTGCGCGCAGATTGATCGGCTATCGGCGCTTTCCGGTCGCCCGACCCGCGAGCGCGAGGCCCATAAGGGTGCCCAATCCCACCAGCTCGAGGCCCGACGCCCGGTCGCGTCCGGCCCGCTCCGCCGGTGCAGGCACGATCTCGACCGCCTGCGCTGTCGCCGGCTTCAACTGCGCGGCCTCCTGCGCGAACCGGCGGTAGATCTGCCGCGCCTCGTCGAACTGCGCGAACACGTGGTCCTGCTCCCACTGCGAGCGCCAGCCTGGATCGGCCGCCGCCAGTACCTGCAGCTGGTCGATCCACTTGATGCAGTACTCGGCGGCCGCCTGATTCCGCACCGGCTGATTGCCCGCCGACACCCACACCGGGCTCGTGAACGCCTGCGCGAAGCCCGTATCGAGCGGATGCCGGTCGGCCGGCTGTCCTTCGACGCGCAGATGGAACCAGCTGCTGCGTGTCACTTTGACCTGGCGCTTGAACTCGACGCTCTTGCGATCGCCCGTGAGTGGAATCTCCGCGAGGAGCTCGCCGTTTGCGACGAGCATCGCCTTGTCGAGCGGCGTGATTGACTTGACCCAACCAGCCACGTCCACGGTGCCGCCGGCGACGGGCAGCTGCACGTCTTCACCGGGCATCTTGCCGTTGACGGTCAGGCTTACGAGCGGGCCGGTGCTCATGAACGCGCGGCCGTTGTGCAGGCCGTCCATCCACGCCCTGGCGTTCAAGCCTTTGCCGCCCGTGTAGACGTAGGTGCGCGACGACCCCACGAGCTTGCTGATGTGGAGATCGCTCATCGAATCTTCTCCGCCGGTGGCGGTCACGCGCAGGCCGTTGTTCAACACCGCGTACCACGGATAGAACGGCGCGCGCCCCGAGAACGACCACTCGATCCCGTCGGTCGTCTTCAGCGCGGCATCGACGATGAAGCCCTTCGCTTGGCCGAGATCCGGCGACAGGATTGGGTCGGTGTCGCCGCCGAACGAGTGCGCATAGTCCGTCGTCGCGTTCTGCGCCTTCGCTTTTCTCAGCATGTCCGTGTTACTCGGGTAGAGGCTCTCGATCGCAGTGCCTTCGTATCCCGTCGACCAGGGCGAGAGCAGATAATCGCGCAGGCCCAGGAGGATCACGTGTCCGTAGAAGGGCGGCCGATATTCCTGGCCCACCATGACGAGCCGATCGGGGGTCGAGACCGGATGCGCGCCGCCGCCGGGGACGAAGAACTGGTAGTCGAGGACGCGGTTGTCTTTGTTGGCGATCAGCTCGTTCACCACATCCTGATCCTCACCGGCCGACATCAGCATCAGGTTCTCGAGCGTGTTGTGCAGGTTGCCTCCGTAGTTCATGTGCATGTGCGTCGACCCGCTGTACCAGCCGAGCGCCGCCATGTCAGTCATCGGTTTCAGCTTGAGAGTGACGAGCGTCACCTCGCCCGGCTTGATCTGGACGTCGGCCTGCTCGGGCCAGTACTCGAATCCCTTCACGGCCTCGACGTGCAGCTTCCCGGCGGGCACCTCGACCCGGGCGTTGCCGGTGATGTGGAACACATGCTCGCGCGACCCCTGCGCGATCCGCGCATAGGTGTCCGGCGGAGCATAGAACTTGCCGTCCGAGGCCGTCAGCTCGATCCGCGAAGGCGTCAGACGCTCGGTACCGGTGTCGAACGTCTGAATCGACACGACGCCAGTCGGCCGCTTCCACCGGCGCTGAACGATGTCGATGTTGCGGTGCCCGCCGCCGTAGGTCTCAAGGAGCGCGAGACGCGGGACACCGCCCTCGTTCGAGATGTACGCGATCGATTCGCCGTCCGGCGACCAGCGCGGATGGAAGGCGTCGTAGTCAAACAGCGTGAGCTTGTATGGCTCGCCGCCATCGACTGGCAGGACATAAAGATTGTCGTACTGATCCGCGGTGCCCCGGTGCGACGAGTAGACGAAGCGCTTGCCGTCGATCGAGACGTCAGGTCTCGGCCGGAAGAGCGACTGCTCCACCAGCACGGGCGTGGCCTTTCGCATGGCGTCCGGCTCCACCGGAATCTTCCACACGTTGCCCGATCCGAGCGGCACCTCGCGGTTCGACACGACGAGCAGGCTCTTGCCGTCACGCGTCCACGCGGGCTCGAGATGTACGTCGAAGTACCCGAAGTACAGACGATTCCGCGGGAACCGATGGTCCTGTGTCATCTGCATCTCTTCGCCGGCCCACTGTCCGTTTTTGATCGGCCGGACGAACAGGTTGAAGTACCCGTTGGGCCGCGTCGAGACGTAGGCCAGGCGCGTCCCGTCTGGCGAGAACACCGGGTCGGTGTAGATGAACGAGTCCTCGGTGAGCGCGTGGGTCTCGCCGGTCGCGACGTTCAGGATCTCGAGCTGGATTGTCTGGTTGTCTTCGTCCGCGGTGTAGACCAGCGACTTGCCGTCAGGAGACCACGCCGGCGACGACAGATACTTCGGACCGAACGCCAGCTCGTCTGCAATGCCGGTGTCCGGGTCGACGTTCCAGATCGAGCCCGACATGGACACGGTGATTCGCTTGCCGTCGGGCGACCAGGCGGGGTACCACGACGTCGAGCTGGGCGCCATCGGGAAGTAGTAGTTGTGCATGTAGTTGCCGCCGGACTTCGCGGATGGGTACATGCGACTGCGCGCATCCGCCGGGGTTTCCTGCGCGCCCCAGTGGGCGCGGACGATCGTCGACGCCGCCACGAGCAGCGCGATGAGGGACAGCACGCGAATGAGCCGGCGGGATGGATGGCTTTTCACGATGTGAGTCCTTTCCTAGACACAATGGCTGTCACAGCTTCTGCGCGGCGCGCTCATCCGACGG
>JACPZV010000076.1 GCA_016195295.1 Acidobacteriota bacterium | reverse complement strand
CGAAGCTCGGCTGCTTTGAGCGGCTCCCGCAAGTCAGTCGCCTTCACAGGGCCAAGATTGCCCCGGAGCGCCCGACGTTGACAAGTCGAGAGCCCCAATGCCGTCTTCGCACGGGAATCTCAGAGCCCAGCAGAGTGGACGCCGCGGCTTCGCCGTTCCGTTAGAGCGAGAGAACTCTCAATCCAGGGATGCGATCGAAGTCGCGGGCGTTGTGCGTACCGATTGCATAGCCAAGTTCCAAAGCACACGCGCCGATGATCAGATCGGCGAGCGGCAAGTTAATTCCGTTCGCCGCCTGCTCGCTACCGATCCGGGCGATGATTTCGGCTGTGGCGTCTGTCACGGGATGGACGGGGACCGTGGCTTTCAGTTCGTCGAGAAACTGTCGGCGCTGTTGGCGGCGTTCCGGCGAATTGGCACGATGAATTCCGTGCGCCAGTTCGGCCACGGTCAGCGCGCAGATGATAATCGGCACATCGCCGACCTCCGCGCGAATGTGTTGGATCACGTCCGTGGTGGTGCGCTTGGCTCGCTCGGCCGCGACCAGGACGCTGGAGTCGAGGACTAATCCCAGGATGGCGGGTGCCATGGTTCACGGTGGGACTTGATACCGTCTTCCACGTCCCGCGCAAAGTCCTCATCGATCACGGCGCTGGCTCCCTCAGCTTCCAGCGCTGCAATCACGTCCGAGATCTTTCGCCCGCTGGCTTGAGGAGCTTTGAGCACGGCCACCGGTCGATTGCCCTGTTCGATGACAACCTCCACGCCTTGCCGCACTTTCTCCAGCACGGCATGGACGTCGCGCGCGAGTTCAGCCTCGGTCATGCGCACAGTCATGATGTCCTCGATCATACCAGCGACGCGCCGTTGATCGTGCACCGTGAATTGACACGGAGTCATTCGCGGAGCAGCGGATGATGTCACGCGAAAATGTCACTTGCGCGATTTCGGCGCGGGAATTCGTCGAATTGCTCAGCAATTCGGCGCAACACGGACGCTATGGCAGAGAGAATCTGTATCTCGTCGATTCGTGCGATTTGCTGAGGAAAAACGCGAAAGACTAACTGGCGGAGAGAGAGGGATTCTTGAAACCGGATTCAACGAACGCCAAGAAAGACGGGCTCCTTTCGCGTAAAGCTCACGATGCTAGCCATTTGGCGTTTTCGGATTTCTGCATCGGCTTTCGTCCGTTCGTTTCCGTTTTCGGATTGTGCCAACGCCATGTCACTCGAAATGTCACTCGCACGCGGGTCCTCCCGATGGCCCTCGGGCGGCGCGGCGCGTCCACGCGCCGCACGTGACGCTTCTCCACGCTCGGCTTCTCTGCCATCATAGCGACGGAGATTCGTGGCAGACGACGAACACGTCGCTATCCGAGAGAAACGCTGCGCTGCGTGCGGCGAACCGTTTGGCTGCTGCGCCGGCGGGTGCTGGTGCGACGATGTGGCGTTGACGGCGGCCACGCGCACATCCCTGCGGCAACAGTACGCGGACTGCCTCTGTCCGACGTGCCTGCGCCAGCACGCGTCGTCTCCTGATGGAGTGCCGAGGCGAGCGCCCGAATCCCGTCAGGCAACCGCGGACCAGGAATCGCGAGACGGTCGTCGGTGATTTCGAAGACCCGATGACTGCGGACCGCGGGCAGGACCGGCAGCGCATTCCACAGCGCGATCTCTGAGGCTCGCGTCGTCTGATCAAGCGACCGGTTGGGCCAGAGCTCGACGATGGCTTCGGGACGACGCGTGAGGATCGTCTCGATCGACACTTCTGCCGCGGGCCGAGCGATGTCTCCAAACACGTTTTCGCCTCCTGCGATCTCCACGAGCTCGTTGAGAAAGCCTTGTCCGCCGGCCACGTACACGTGTCGCAGCGCTCCAGGATCGCGGCTGACGACGAATAACGTCGGCACCCGACGCTGTCCGGGAACGCCAGCCGTGATGTCGGCGATCTCGGTCTGCATGCGACGCACCAACGCCTCGGCCTCGGCTGCGCGGCCAACGGCGGTACCCAGGCTGCGAATCGTGTCGTAGATGTCGGCGATCGAGCCGTGATGGTACGGCAACGTGCGGATGCCCGCCCGATCGAGCCGGGTGCGCAACTCCGTTTGCGTGTCGTACACGACGACCAGCGTCGGCTGGAGCGACAGAATCCGCTCGACGTCAGGATTGAGCAGCGCGCCGACTTTCGGTCGCGTCGTCGCTTCGACCGGAAATCGATCGAAGGTGCTGACGCCCACCACATCAGCGCCCGCGCCGATCGCGAACAGCATTTCCGTCACGGCCGGAATCAACGAGATGACCCGCGGGGGCTGCGTCGCGGAGGCGATGCGGATCGGCGGCCAGGCGCCGACCGACGCGACCACGAGCAGGGCGGCTAGACGGCGGACCACTGGACGAGTCGATCGGCGGGTTGCGGCACCCACGTCACACGGTCGGGATGCAGCACCGACGCCAGTAATTCGACGCCGTCGACGATCCGAGGACCTGGACGCGTGAAGTACCGGCTGTCTGCAATGACCAGCGGCGTGTTTCGCAAGCGTGTGGGCCACGCCCCTCTGGCGCGCATCGCATCAACTTCCCCAACCGTTCGGTCCACGCTGCACCCGCAAGGAAACGCGACGACGAGCTCAGGATTGGTGTCACACAAGGCATCCCAGGTCGTCGCGACCGAGGGGATGCCGGGACGCGACGCGGGGTCGCTTCCTCCGGCGAGTCGCACCATCTCCGCAATCCAGTGTCCGCATTGATACGGCGGATCGAGCCATTCGAGGCACAGCACGCGCCTTGGCGGCGTCGTGGACACCGCATCACGCACGCGTTCGAGACGGCCGCGCAGCGCGGCCACGAGAGCCTGCGCGCGTGCGGCCTGAAGTTGCAAGACCACGACGTCCGGTTCGTCCAAGACGACTGGGAATCGCCGACGCTGGGCGCGTG
>JACPZV010000075.1 GCA_016195295.1 Acidobacteriota bacterium | reverse complement strand
GTCGATATAGAGCAGCGCAGTGCCGTCTTCCTCGACGTGCACCACATGGCTGTCCCAAAGCTTGTCGTAGAGAGTCTGTGCCATAGTTTTCCGCGGCGCGAAATAGGCGCTACCGAACCTGAGATTATTGCACAGCGGGAGCGCCTTCTGCGAGAGAGGACGAGCGATCCCCGGGGCTGTCTCAGCGCCGGACGCGCGCCCCTTCGTACAGCGGCAGGACTTTCTCGGAGATCACTCGCAGGTCGGCAATCCGGGTCTTGCCCGCCGGGTGCGTGGAAAGGAACTCCGGCGACGACCCGCCGCCCTTCTGTTCCATTTTCTGCCAAAGCGTAATCGCAGCGCGCGGGTCGAATCCGGCGCGAGCGGCGAGTTCCGCGCCGATGCGATCTGCCTCGGTCTCGTCCTGGCGCGCACACCCGCGATCGCGCTCTGGGCCTGGACCGCGCCGGGTACCAGGACCAACACGGCCCAGCCGGTCAGCACGACTACCGCCGCTCTCCTGCTCACCATTCTTGCCATGACCAACCTCCAGGACCGTCAACGACGACGGTCCTACGACCGCTTGCGCAGCCGTTCGGCATGCTGCCGCCTATCCAACAACCGGCTGCTGCATATCCGGCAATCGCGTCAGATCGGACAAGAACCGTTCCAGCGAGAACTGGTTTGCCCACGCGTCGCGGCCGCCATGATCGAACGAGTGGCGGTGAAGACTTTGCCGCGAAAAATGGCCGGTCGAGATGTTCGGGCCGACGTTCCTTCGCCTGCCCGCGCTGCGTGGGAGAGCAGGAACCTCAGGATGCCAGTGGCGCGTTGCGCCGGATTTTCGGCGAATCAGCCGAAAACTCGGCAAGTGGTTATTGCTTTGTCGGCCGTTTCAGCGTCGCGACCCGATCGACCACCCCGAATGGCGACGTACAAGAGTAGCGCTATCGCCTTCAACAGGGCGCCCACGCGCGCCACCGTGCCAACGATTCGACGAGATCACCAGCGTGGACGTCGCCTGCGCGCGTGGCGGGACGGTCAGCAGTCAGCGACGGAGCCGCGTCGAAGTCCCGTGTCTCCGTCAGGCAAGCTGGCCGGCGTCATCGTCTCAGGCCGGCTCGTTTCTCCGACCTGATGCGATCGGTCCAGACCGCAGCGCGCGATCCGATCGCCGAGCGTCGACCGCTTGATCTGCAGAAGCTCGGCCGCGCGGGATTTGTTTCCGTTGCTCACCTTCAGCGCCCACGCAATCAGATTCGATTCGAGCTCCCGCAGCCGATCATCGAGGGCGATCGGCGCGGCCTGCTGCGGCTGCGACGGCGCCGGCAGCGCGGGATCGGCGGGCTGCGACCCCGCGCGAAAGAGGATGCTCGCCGACAGGCAGCCGACCCGCACGGTGCCGCACGTACACGTCTGCGCGATGCGCTCGCAGGCATTCTCGAGCTCGCGGACGTTGCCCGGCCAGCCGTAGCGCATGAACGCCTGCTTGACGGCGTCGGAAATCTGCGGCTCGTCTTCGCCGGTGCGCCGGAAATAGCGCTGGAGAAAGTGCGCCATCAGCACCGGGATGTCCTCGCGGCGCTCACGCAGCGGCGGCAGCGCGACCGGCAGCACGTTCAGACGGTAGTACAGGTCTTCGCGGAACCTGCCGTCGACGACCATCTGCTTCAGATCGCGCTTGCTGCCGGCGATGATGCGGACGTTGACGGGCACCGTCCGCGTGCCGCCCAGACGCTCGATCGTGCGGTTCTGCAGCACGCGCAGCAACTTCACCTGCATCGACAGCGGTACATCGTCGATGTCGTCGAGGAAGATCGTGCCGCCGTCGGCGAGCTCGAAGCGACCAGGCCGATCCTTGATCGCGCCGGTGAACGCGCCCCGCTCGTGACCGAAGAGCTCCGATTCGATCAGCGTTTCGGAAAAGAGCGCGCAGCTGACGGCGACGAACGGATGATGCTTGCGGCGGCTCGACTGGTGAATAAGCGTCGCCGTGACTTCTTTGCCGGTCCCGCTCTCGCCCGTGATCAGCACCGTGCTCTCGCTGTTTCCGATGACGCGCAGGAACTCGAACACCGCCCGCATCCGCGCGCTGCGGCCGACGACGACAGAGTCCATCGAGAGCGCTGCTGGTGTCATGGCCGTCCTCAGATCAGGCGGAGGGTTTCGAACTCCGGGATCTCTTCGCGCAGCGCGGTTTCCACTCCGAGGTACAGGGTCATGTGGGCGCTCGGACAGCCCGCGCACATCCCCGTGAGCTTCACGTCCGCGGAGTTGCCGGTGACGTCGACGAGCTCGATGTCGCCGCCGTCGGCCTGCATGAAGGGCCGCACCCGCTCGAGGACGGCTTCGACGCGTTCTCTGGTAATCATGCCGGTTGCTAGGGGCAACCCCTGTGCCAGCAGTCCGTCGCCGAAAACCCGCAAAACCGGCGGGTTTTCGCCAGAAGGCCTCGCGTGTCCGGGGATTATTTCGCGGCGGTGAGGAAACTCTCCACCACGGAGGTGGTAGCGCTTTATGACAAGGGGGTCGGTCGCTCCAGCTTGAACTTCTCGATCCGATATCGAATCTGGTCGCGATTCAGGCCGAGCAGGGTGGCGGCACGCGTCTGATTCCAGCCGCTACGCTCCAGCGCCTGCACGACCAACGATCGTTCGAGCTGCTCGAGATCGATCCCATTCGGCGGGAGTTCGACGCCCTCGGTGAGACGCGCACCACCGCCGGACACCACCGGGAACTGGCCGGCCGTCAGCTCGTCGCCTTCGACCAGAAGCATCGCGCGTTCCACGGCGTTGCGCAGCTCGCGAATGTTGCCCGGCCATCCATACGTCTGCAGCTTGCGCATCGCTTCGTCTGTGACCCCGCGGACACGCTTTCTAAACTCGGTGTTGTACGAGTCGACGAAGTAGTTCACGAGCGCGGGAATGTCCTCGGTACGCGCACGCAGCGGCGGCAGCGCGATCGGCAGCACGTTGAGCCGGTAATACAAGTCCTCGCGGAACCGACCCTTCTTCACTTCATCGTCGAGCTTGCGGTTCGTCGCCGCGACCACGCGCACGTCGACGCGAATGTCCGCGACGCCGCCGACGCGTTTGAAGGTCTTCTCCTCGAGAAAGCGCAGAAGCTTGGCCTGAAGACCCGGCGCCATCTCGCCGATTTCGTCGAGAAATACCGTGCCGCCGTCCGCCGATTCGAGCAGTCCCCGCTTCTGCTGCCGCGCGTCGGTGAAGGCGCCGCGCTCGTGGCCGAACAACTCGCTTTCGAGGATGGTCTCGGGCAGGGCCGAGCACGTGATGTTCATGAACGGCCGCGGCGCACGCTCGCTCGAATAGTGCAGGACTTTCGCGGCGAGATCCTTGCCGGTGCCGCTCTCGCCCGTGAGCAACACCGTGGACGCCGGGCTCGTCGCCACCTTCTGCAGCAGCGCTTTGACGTCCGTCATCGGTCGACTCTGGCCGACGATGTGGTCGATGCTGTACGGCCGCGCCTGGCTCGCGCGCAGCGCGCGGACCTCACGCCGCAGCCGCGTCGTTTCGAGCGCCTTCTCGACCAACAGCGCGATCTCGTCCAGGTTGAACGGCTTGTTCGCGTAGTGATACGCGCCGTGCTTCATCGCCTCGACGGCTGTGTCGACCGTCGAATATGCGGTCAACAGGATGACCAGCGTGTCGGCATCACTTTCCTTGATCTTCTTCAGGACCGACAGGCCATCGCCGTCTGGCAGCTTGTAATCGAGCAGCACGAGATCGACGCCCTCGGCGTGACGCTCGAGCGCCGCTTTTGCCGTATCGGCCTCGACGACGCGATAGCCTTCTTGCGTGAGCCGATCGCTCAGCGACCAGCGAATGAGCTGCTCGTCATCGACAACGAGAATAGTCGGCGCCTGCATGTCGTGGGATATTGTACAGGGCCAGAGCCGTTCTCACTTTGGCGTAGCAGCAACGACCTGGCTTCCTGGAACGTCAGCGCGAATTCGCCACGCCCGGGCGCGACATACAGGTGAGAACGGCTCCAGCAGCGGACGCTGCCTGGTGCTAATGGCGGTGCCGGGCCGCGTTGGCCTGCGCGACGAGATCCGCGAGATCGTGCATCTCGAACGGCTTGCTGACGACACGAAACGCGCCGAGATCGAGAGCGCCGCGAACGACCTCCGGCGTGCCGAACGCCGTCATCAGGATGACCTGCGCGTGCGGCGACTGCCGCCGAATCGACTCCAGCAGCGACAGATCTTCGGAATCCGGCAGCCGATAGTCCAGCAGCACGACGTCGAACTCGCGCGAGGTGTCCCGTATGGCACTCCGGGCGCCGCGCGCGTCGCCCGTCTCGACGACCTGATAGCCGCAGTCGCCGAGCGTTTCAGCCAGCGACCACCGGATCAACGGCTCATCGTCGACTACCAGGACGCGCAAAGCCGGGCATTTTTTCTCCATGCGGGAAAATTCTCTCACGTCAATCGCCGGGACAGTCACGGTGCACCGCCCTACCGCCTGCGCGGATCAGCTAGCATAACGTAGACGGTTCAATCATCTACAAGACTCGCGCCACATGATCAACGCCTCGCACGTTCAGGCGCTCGAAGGCCGCGCGCGGCCGCTCTATCTGAGCGCCGCCGCCTTGCTGACCTTGGCGATTTTCGCCATCGATCTGTCGATCCCGCCGAGCACTGGAATCGCCGCTCTGTACGTCGTGCCGCTCCTCATCGCGTCGTACGCCGGGTCACCGCGCCTGCACATTTACGCCACCTGGCTGGTCTCGCTGCTGATTGTGGCTGCCATTCTGCGGGTGCCAGTTGTCGAGTTGCCGGCAGTCGTGATCCTCAACCGCCTCGTTGCACTGGCTGTCGTGTGGACGTCGGTGTCGATCGTCGTCCGGTTGCGCCAAACGACGACGCGACTCGAGGCGAGAACGCGTGACCTGACCGACACGAAATACGCGCTGGATCAGTCGGCGATCGTGGCGACGACGAACACCAGAGGAACGATCACGTTCGCCAACGACAAGTTCTGCGAGATCTCGAAGTACTCGCGCGAGGAACTGCTCGGCCAGGATCACCGCATTCTCAACTCGGGATATCACCCGAAGGAGTTCATACGTAATCTGTGGCAAACGATCGCGAACGGCCACATCTGGCGCGGAGAGATCCGCAACCGTGCGAAGGATGGATCGATTTACTGGGTGGACACGACGATCGTACCCTTCCTCGATGAGCGCGGAAAGCCGTACCAGTACATCGCGATCCGGTACGAGATCACCGAGCGCAAGCGATCGGAAGAAAAACTTCGCGAGCAGGCGGCGCTCGCGCGGCTCGGCGAGATGGCCGCGGTCGTCGCGCACGAGGTGAAGAACCCGATCGCCGGGATCCGCGGCGCGCTGCAGGTGATCGTCTCGCGGATGCCGGCGGATCAGCGCGACCGGTCGATTATCGGCGACATCATTAGCCGGCTCGACGCCCTCAACGGCATCGTGCAGGATTTGCTCCTCTACTCGCGTCCACGGCAGGTGAAGCGGGAGCCGGTCGACGTCAGGAGCCTCATCGACAATACGGCCGAACTGCTCCGGCGCGATCCCGCGTTGAGCGGGACGAGGCTGCAAATCGACGGCAGCCCGGACCCCGTCTCCGCCGATCCCGAGCAGCTGCGCATCGCGCTGCAGAATCTGCTCATGAACGCGGCGCAGGCGATGGGCGGCCAAGGGGCGATCGACGTGACGCTGGCGGCGGACGCCGAAAGCTGCCGCATCGGGATCCGCGATCACGGCCCGCCGGGCCGCTGACGGATTTCCGTCAGCGGGGCGCCGGGCGCGCCGACGACGCGCGCTCCGCGGTAAGCGTCAGATCGACGTGACCGACTACTGCGCGGCCGCGCGATCGTGCTCGAGTGCAAAGAGGCGGACGAGCGCTTCGAGCGCGGGGTGCGGCACGTCCGTGGCGAGCGCGCGTTCGGGGACGCACGCGATCGCCGCGATGATGTCGGCGGTGATCGCTTCGACCGACCGCCGGTCGTTCTCGCTCAGACCGCGCAGCTTCTTCTCGAGTCGCTCGATTTCAGCCTGGCGGATCGCCTCGAAGCGATTCCGTAGCGCACGGCTCACAGTAGGTCCGCCGCCATTCATCGCGTTTTTCCGCGGCGATCGGACCATGCTGCCGGATTTCCAGCACCGTCCATCACGTCGAGCGGCGACGCAGGAGCCGGAATTCCGTTCCCGCCTCCGCTTCGCGGGCCAACGCCCAGATGTCTGAGCTCACCTCTTCCCACTCGTCCTCCATGCCCATGATCGCGTTCGCCGCGGCCGCAATCTGATCGCGCGTGGCGCCGGGAAAGCGGCGGGACAGGAGCGTTTCGAGTTTCTGCCGATCGATCATGATGACACCTAGGTCCGATCGAACCGCACGAGAAGACCCGTGACGAATATTGCGACGCCGACCAGACCGACAACGACTCCAACCGGCAGCATGATCATGGTCACGCCGAGGGCGAGGCCGACGACCATCAGGATGAACCCGACGATTACGGCCAGCGCGTGTTCGAAGAGGCCGACGATGCCGCGTAGCGTGATGACGTGTGACATGGCACCCTCCTCAGTCGAAGACGATCTGCACACATGAGAAGCAAGCGACATGCCCGCTTTCCTGCGGGGATTTCGTCACTCACGCGGGACCCGTGAGGTGACAGATCGCGTTCGACGCGCGACCGCTGCTCGCGGCCGCGGAAGCGGCGGACGGCGAGCGTGGCGACCGTCGCGAACACAGTGAACGGCGTAATCAGTAGAAAG
>JACPZV010000094.1 GCA_016195295.1 Acidobacteriota bacterium | reverse complement strand
GCGTGGCGCTCCCCGAGGCCGTGCCCGCGTCGTTGCGGGAGCCGGTTCAGGACGCGATCGGCGACATCGCGCTCCGGTACGCGCGCACGCACGCGCCGTTCGCGGCGGCCGACTTCGCGCTGCGGTACGGGCTGGGCACGGCGGCCGCCGAGGCGGTGCTGATGCGGCTCACCGCGCAGGGCCGGCTGATCGAGGGCGAGTTCCAGCCCGGCGGTACGCGGCGCGAGTGGACGGACGCCGGAGTCCTGCGGCGGCTGCGGCGGCTCTCGCTGGCGAAACTGCGACACGAGATCGAGCCGGTCGATCAATCAGTGTTCGGCCTGTTCGAGACGAGGTGGCAGGGCGTGGCGCGGCGACGTCCTGGCGCCGATGCGCTGCTCGACGCCGTCGAACAGCTGCAGGGCGCGCCGCTGCCCGCGTCGATTCTCGAGGCGGAGATTCTGCCCGCGCGCATCGACGGCTACGACCCGGCGGACCTCGATGCCATCACCGCGGCTGGCGAGGTCGTCTGGGTTGGCGTCGAATCGCTCGGCGAGCGCGACGGCCGCGTTGCACTGTATCTCGCCGATGACTTGCCGCGGCTGCTGGCACCGATCGTGGTACGTAGGGAGGGTCCTTTGGACCCGGCGCGTGGCGGGTCCGAAAGGACCCGCCCTACAGATCGCGAATCCGCGATCATCGATTTCCTTCACGCGAACGGCGCGTCGTTTTTCGGTCCGCTGCACGACGCCGTCGGTGGCGGTTATCCGCCGGACACGGTCGGCGCGTTGTGGAATCTCGTGTGGCAGGGGCTCGTGACCAACGACACGTTTCATGCGCTGCGCGCGTTCACACGCGCGCACGCCCCGCGGCGTAAGACGAAGCCCCGCCGATCTGACGCGGTGTTCCGCTCGCGGCGCCTCGTGCCACTGTCCGCCGAAGGGCGATGGGTGGTGGTGCATGCTGAAAGGCCCGCCCTACGTACGAAAGGCGGAAACGACGCGACGAAATGGGCGGCAGCGATCACGCAGCAGCTCCTCGCGCGTCACGGAGTCCTGACACGCGAAGCCGTGTTGAGCGAGAACGTGCCCGGCGGATTCGCCACGACCTATCCCGTGCTGAAGGGACTGGAGGACACAGGCCGCATTCGCCGCGGCTACTTCGTCGCGGGCCTCGGCGCTCTGCAATTCGCCCAGCCCGGCGCACTGGACCTGCTCCGCTCGCTGCGTGATGCGCCCGATGAGGCTGGCGTCACGGTACTTGCCGCGACCGATCCGGCCAATCCTTACGGCGCCACGCTGAGATGGCCCGGAAGAACGGCAACCACGGTTGCTTCTCCAGACGCAGGTCGTGCCCCGTCGCGACCTTTCTCCCCGCCGACGAACCCGATCGGTCGAAGGCCGCCCGCGCTGTGGCACGCGCGCTCATCGAGCGCGCGCGCAGCGTGAGCCTCGAGGAACCACGGAGCGAAGCCCCGCGCGGAATGCTGATCGAGGAAATCGACGGAATGCCGCCGTCACTGCATGCGCTGTCGCCGTTTCTGATCGAAGCGGGGTTTGTAGAGGGGGCGATGGGACTGCGGGCGAACTTGAGGATTTGAGGAAGTGAGGAAGTGAGGAAGTGAGAATCTGAGGATGTGAAGACGTGAGAACGTGAAGGGTTCTTCACTTCCTCAAATCCTCACATCCTCACTTCCTCAAATCTATTTCACGGCCTTCACCGTCACTCGCACTTCCGATGCGTGCATCATCTCGCCCATCGGATGATACGAGACGCTCACCCGGTCGCCATTCGCGACGATGTCCGTGATCGGCGTGCGGCCGCCGGCGGCCGCGGCGGCGGTGCCTGCGCCCTTGGCAATCACCTTGGTGTCCGGATCAATGGCGAAGGTTCGCGTGAACGTCGCGCCACCGCCGGCCGATCCCGAGATCGTCAGCGACGTCAGCGTCACGGATTTCACGGTACCCTGCGAGGTCTGATCGCGCGTGCCGCCACCGGCCGACGACACGGCCCGAATCCGACTCGCGTGCATCGCGCCGCCCATGTCGTGGTAGCTGACCTCGACCGCCTGCCCGACCTTGATGACCTCGTTGAGCATCGGGCCCGATTTCCCGGCCGCAGCCGCGCGGCCCGCTCTCGTACCGGCGCCGACGGCCACGACCTGCGTCTTGGCGTCGACGCTGAACGTCATGTCACCGCTGTCGCTCTTCACGGTGATCGAGCTGCCGGCCATGGCGGTGACCGTGCCGCGCGCCATCTTGGTCTCCTGGGCTCCGAGCGGGTTGGGATGCAGCGTAACGAGCGCGAGAACCGCAAGGGGAAGAGCGAGCGTCCGTCTCATACCAGCCTCCTTCATTGGATGATGTCGAGGAGCCCGGAGTAATCGACGAGGATCGCAAACGGATGAGACGGGACTATGCGTCCCGGGGTTCCCACGCGTCAAGCACAATCAGCGTCGCTCGCGGTAATTGAGCGACGCCGTCCAGTCCACCGACACCGCGATCTGGGGCGGTAGCGCCTCCGGCAAGGCACAGGCAAAACGCCGAGCCGCGTGCCGGCCGGCAGCGTGCCTGTCATCAGCGTGTCGCGCGGTGGCGGATGATTTCGAATTCCGCTTCAACGGCGTCGAAGGCCTCGACCGCGTGCGAGTCGAACTGGCGGCCGCTGTCGACGCGTAGCCGGCGGGCCGCTTCTTCGGAGGGCAGCGCGTGGCGATACGGCCGCGCCGACGTCATCGCGTCGTAGCTGTCGGCCACGGTCATCAGGCGCGCGTGCGGGTGGATGTCGGCGCCCGCGACGCGATCGGGATACCCGCGACCGTCCCAGCGTTCGTGATGGCCGCGAATGATGGGCAGCGCCTCGGTCAGGAACGGCAAGCCGCGCAACATGTCGTAGCCAACCGTCACGTGGGCTTCCATGAGCGCCCGTTCCGGGTCGTCCAGCCGACCGGGCTTCCGCAGGATGTGATCGGGGACACTCACTTTGCCGATGTCGTGCAGCATGCCCGCGCGCCGGATCGTTTCGAGCTGATCGGCGGGCACCCCGACCGTCCGGGCGAGGACCAGCGTGTACGCGGTGACGCGCTCCGAGTGGCCCGCCGTGTAGTGATCGCGCGCATCGATCGCCTTGGCAAGCGTCTCGAGGGTCGCGCGGAAAAGGCGCTCGCGGTCGTCGTAAAGTTGTGCGGTCTCCAGCGCGGCGGCGGCGTTGGCGGCGAAGGCCGCGGCGATCTGCGTCTGCGCGGGAGTGAACCGGCCGGCAAACACGAGGCGATCGGCGTAGAGGGCGCCGATCGGCCCGTTGCGCCCGAGCAGCGGCACGCAGAGCGCGGAGCGCACGCCCGCTCGCACGACGCTCATGGCGTCCTGCAGGCGCGCGTCGAGAGCCGCGTCGTGAACTTCAAGCACGTCGCGCGCGCGGATGGCTTCCCGCACGGCCGTCGAGCTCGCGAAGTCGGAGACGGACGTGTACGCGCCGTCGGGACGCACGGCGCGGGGAGTCAACTCGCCCGTCGATCCGTCGAACAGAAGGATGGCCGAGCGATCCGGCTTCAAGATCGGCTGCAGCCGATCGAGGACGCGTTCGAGCAGGCCCGGCAAATCGGTCGTGGCCATCAGTTCGCGGCTCGTGGCCAGCAACCCCGCCAGCGCGGCGGCGTCGACCGATATCGACGAGTCTGCGGTTGCCGGTCGGCGCAGTATCGTTTGCTCGATGACCGGATGCGTCGGGGCGGTGACTTCCTCGACGCAGTACTCGAGAAAGCCGAACCGCACGCGGTCGC
>JACPZV010000093.1 GCA_016195295.1 Acidobacteriota bacterium | reverse complement strand
GGCGCGGCGTGAGCGTTTCGGTTGAGGTCTGCGTCGATTCGGGGAGGTAAATGGCCACTACAGCTCTTCCACGACGATGTGCGCGTTGGTGTAAATGCAGATCTCGCCGGCGATCGCCATCGCTTTTTCGGCGATCGCGCGCGCGTCAAGATCTGTGTTCGCCGCCAGCGCTTTCGCGGCCGCCAACGCGTACGGCCCTCCCGATCCGATCGCCGCCATCCCATCGTCCGGCTCGATGAGGTCGCCGGTGCCGGAAAGCAGGAACGTGGAGGTCTTGTCGAGCACAACCAGCATCGCTTCCAGCCGCCGCAACACCCGGTCGGTGCGCCAATCCTTGGCGAGCTCAACGGCGGAGCGCTCGAGATTGCCGCGATACTGCTCGAGCTTGGCTTCGAACCGCGCGAAGAGCGCGAACGAATCGGCCGCCGATCCGGCGAAACCCGCGAGGACCTTGTCGTTGTACAGACGACGGATCTTCCGGGCATTGTGCTTCACGACAGTCTGGCCGAGCGTCACCTGACCGTCGCCGGCGAGCACGCTGCGGTCCCGATGCCGCACGGCGAGGATGGTCGTGCTCTGAAACATGGATGCTTTCCGACTGTATCGGCCGCGGATCGGGGTGTCAAGAAAACGGGACGGTTGTGCTCGCCGAGAGACAGGCCGGCGCGGTTAGTACGTGCAAATCACGTGAAACAGGCCGATACTGGGGATATCTACAAAGTCCGGTTTGGCAGGCGGGTTGCTGGTTTCTTTACGTGAGGTTCTCTGTCATGAAGCGAATGCCTTCGACCTGCACGACGGCGGCGCTGGCCGTTCTCGTCGGAACGTGGTTCGCCGCCGTGCCCGCAAGCGCCCAAGAGAATCGTGGCGCCGCGAGCAGCGGAGCCGAGCGTGGGGGCCGTGGCGGCGGCGCAACGGCAGCGCCATCGAGCGGCTCCTCAGGCGGTGGGTCCGCGAGTTCAGGCGGCTCGGCCTCGGGCGGTGGCTCCGGATCGAGTTCGTCGGGCGGAGGCTGGTCCGGCGGCAGCGGTGGCGCGCGAGCGGGCGCTCACGGCGGTGGCGCGACGGGCGGCACCGGCGTGCGCGGAGAATCCGGAAGCGACGCCAGGTATGGCGGCTCGAGCGGCGACGTCGCGGTCTCACGCGGCGGCGATCACGGCAGCCGTGCGAGCGGCAGCGGCTCGGGGAGCACGGCGACTGGCAGCGGGACGTCGTCGACCAACGCGGTGTCCTCGGGCGATGGGAGCAGGGCGACGGCGCGTGACGGCAACGGCCGCAGCGGTCGGACGCAAGACGCGGACGGCGTGCCGTCCTACGCCAGACCGCGCGACGGCAATCCCGTGATCGGCACCGCGACCCCGCGAACGACGGGCACCGGGACCACCACAGGTCGGCCGGAGGTGGTGATTCTGGTCCCGGGTGGCTACTACGGCGGCCTTTACGATCCGTGGGGTTACGGCGGATACGGATACGGCGGCTATTACGGCGGGTACTACGACCCGTGGTACGGCGGCTATCCCGCGTACCCGCAATCGACAGCGACATATAAAGATGAAGGGGCGCTCCGCCTGAAGATCAAGCCGCGCGAGGCGGAAGTCTACGTGGACGGCTACTTCGTTGGCGTCGTCGACGACTTCGACGGCATCTTCCAAAGTCTGCACATCGAGTCCGGTCCACATCGAATTGAGGTGCGGGCGCCCGGGTACGAGCCGCTGACCTTCGACGTGCGGATCACGCCGGACCACAAGACGACGTATCAGGGCGAGCTGCAGAAGATTCAGTGACGGTCCGCGCGGCGGCGGCGGTCTCGGCCATCTACGATGCACTCGTCGGCGTGTTGCTCCTGGCCGGACGGCCGCTGCTCGCGAGCGTGTTCGGCGTCGCCCTTCCCACCCCTCCCATCCACGCGGATCTCAATGGCCTCTTCCTCTTGTCGGTCGCGGCCGGCTACGTGATTCCGTATGGCGAGCCCGAGTCGCGCGGCGGCCGAATGTATTTGTGGGTCATGGGACCGGTGCTAAAAGGGGCCGGCGCGCTGACCTTCGTGCTGGATTTCTACGTCCGCCACTCGCCGCGATCGTTCCTGCTGTTCGCCGTGAGCGACGGCACGCTCGCGCTCGTCACGCTGTGGGCGCTGACCCGTAGCGCGGGGCGGACGCGGCGCTGAAAGAAATCAGGGCCTCGCTACTGATCACGTTCCCGGTTCATTTCGTCAGCAGCTCGCGGGCAATCGGATACTCGCCAACTCGAACCCACTGCGTCGCCGCGTACTTCGCGAACAGCTGCACTCTCGCGTCCACGAAGTGAGTGTTTTGCAACATCTCAAGGCGGGATTGATCGCTCCCGGTGTAACCGAGCTGTGACTTGGCGGTGAGCGTCGGCGTCGTCGCGCCGGGCGCGAGACCCTCGGACCCCACGGCGGCCAGGAACGCGCTCCCCCACTCGTCGTTCTCGCCTATCCGCCGGAACAGCGCGTTGATTTGCAACGTGACAAGCTTCTGATCCGACACGTTCTTCACTTTGAACGAGACCGTGGGCACGAGCTTATTCTGGCCGTTGACGATGCCGGCATCGAACCAGCCGCTCGAGACAATCTCGAGCTGGAGGCCTTTGGTGAGATCGACCGTCGGTCCGCAGCCGGAGAAGACGAGAGCGAGCAGGACGCACAGACAGGCGGACGCGCGCATCCGCGTATTCTAGAACACCCGCACCTCAATCCGCTGCAGCGCCTCCTCGCGGGTGATCTGCCGCGCGAGGAACGCGGCCAGATCCGATCCACGCAGACGGATGATGCGCGTGTGGGCGTCGCTGTCCGCCGGCGCCAGACGCGGCCGGTCGTCGTTGCCCTTGGCCGCAATCGTCAGCCAGTCACCCGGTACGATCGCCAGCGACGCGCTGTGATCGAGCATCGCATCCTTGAGCGCCTGCGTGACTTCAGTGCGATAGGCCTCGTTCGGATCTTCAAGGATGGGATCGGCGGCCGGCGGTTGCGCGTCCACGCTGGCCGCCGAGACGGTGCCGGTACTCGCGGCCGACACCGACCCGGTCGCGGCGCGTGCCCCCGCCGTCGACGGCGCGGACGAGCGCGCCAACACGGCAGGGCCCATCTGCAGCTCGATGCGCTTGAGCGCCTGCTCCGCGTCCGCATCGCCCGCGGCCTTGGCGCGCAGCGCTCTCAAGGCGCTGTCGAGCCCCAGGTCGTTCTGATCGAGCGTGCGCAGCGTCCAGGCCAGCGTCGTTTCCGTGAAGAACGGCGGCACGATGACGTCGAAGAACACGCCGTACCCTTCGAGGCGGAAGCCACGCGCCTGCGCGTTCTCGCCGCTCATGCTCGTCTGATTGGGCGGCAACACGGCCTGCAGGCGATCGCGCGTCACGGCGGCGCCGTGCTCGACGGCGCCCTCCAGCACGCGTTCCATCTGACCGATCTGGTAGCGCGACTGCCGCTGCTCGGCGGCCGTCCGGGCCCCGGACGTCGGTTGCGCGCCGGCCACCGCCGGCGTCACCAATGCACTCCCGATGAGAATCGTGACAAGCGCCTTCACAAGTGCCCCCTACTGTCGCTGCGACACGCGCATGAGCATGTTCAACGACTCACGCTGTTTGAGTACTTCCACCCCGAGACTGTTTTGCACGCCGTTCAAGCTGCGATCGATCTTGCGGAGGTCCGCCTGGCGCACGGCGTCAACGTCGCGCAGCACTTCACCCACGCGGAGGGCGAGCTCGCGCTGCTGCCGCTTCTCGCTCTCGTCGAGCAGCGCCCGTACGCGGCGCAGAATCTCGGCATCGTTCGCCGGCGTCGCGCGCGCGGGCGCCGTCGCGTGGGATGCGGTTGCGACGCTCGCTGGAACCGCGCGAATCTCACTTCGCAGCTGCCGTTCGAGCGCCGTCAGATCGGCGCGCCACGGCGTCGGCATCGCCGGGCCGACGCCCGGTGCAGCGCCGGTCGCGGCAATCGCGCTCTCGGTCGACGGTTTCGACCAACCGGTCCGCACGCTGAGGCCGTTGCGGTCGTATCGCACGTCAAGATTGGCCACACCCGCCGACACGCCGAGGACCAACAGCGCGGCGGCGACCTGGGCCCACGCCGGAATCTCGCGCCACCAGGTGCGGTGGCTGGTGGCTGGGGACTGGTGGCTGGCGACTGGTGGCTGATGACTGGCGACTGCGAAGCTCGGCGGCGACCAGCGCGCCAACTGCCGGCGCACGCCGCGCAATGCGTCCACTTCGTCGCGGCAGCGCCAGCAGATGGCCAGATGCGTTTCGAACTCGGCGCGCCTTGCCGTGTCCTCATCGTCGTAGAGATACGCGATCAGGGCTTCGTCGCGATCGCCGGAGTAGCCGCACACAGTGTCAGTCACGGTCGTCCCCTCTGCTTAAGATTAGGATTTCAGCGCCCGTGGAGCGTTGGCGTTTTTCACCAGCTCGCGCCGCAGGACCGTCAACCCCTGATACAAACGCGTTTTCACCGTGCTCAGCGGGCAGCCGACCAGATCCGCAATCTCCTGGAACGTCAGCCCGTGGTATTCCTTCAAGACGATCGCCGTTCGCTGCTCCTCCGGGAGCCGTGCCATCGCCCGCTCCACCGAACGCGCGAGATCTTTGCGCGCGACAAGATCTTCAACCGACTCGGACGGCGCGGCGGCGGCCGCCAGGTCCATCAGGTCGACGTCCTCGGGCGTCTGCACCACCGGCGTGCGGCGCTCGCGCCGGATCCAGTCGCGACAGAGATTCAGCGCGATCCGGTACAACCAGGACGAAAACTTCGCCTGCCCGCGAAACCCCGGCAACGCGCGAAACGCGCGCAGAAAGGTCTCCTGGCACACGTCCCTCGCGTCCTCTTCGCGGCCGATCGTACGGTACGCGAGGGCGTAAATGGGGCGCTCCCATCGCAAAATGAGCTCGTTAAAGCTGTTGGCGTCGCCGCCAATCGATCTGGCGACGAGCTCTTCGTCCGTCCACGTCATGCGGAGCGCGGATTCAATCGGGGCCCGTCCCCTACGGCTTTAAGACGGTCTAACGGGCCCGAGAGTCGGGCCACTGCTCGCGTGGGTCAATTATAGTGTGTCGACAGCTAACCGCCTGTCTCGTGGCGGGTTACGACCGGCGCGCGGACCTGCGCGTCTCGCGCCGGAATTTGGACCGCATCGATCGATCGCAGTAGAATCCCGAGCGCGACGGCCGCCCGGCCTTCCCGACACCCATCATGCCCCACGAAAGCACAACTTCACGACGAACATCCGGCGCCGGGTCCGCGTCGACCGCGGGCGCAGAGGAGCGCCCGCTCATTTCACGACTCGTCCATTCGGCTCGCGCGAACGACTTGCTGCCGCACCTGCACCAGCACGCCCTCGATATGACGGGCGGCGTCTGTTCGCTGCTTTTTCAACACAATCCGCGCAACGGCATCCTGCAGGCCACGTCGGGATTCGGCCTCGACGCGCTGAAGACCGACCCGTGGCTGCCTGCCGCAGACGAGGCCGCGCTGGTGGCCGTCGTGTTCGAGCGATCGGCGCCCACGCTCGTCGCCGACGCCGATCGGCAGATGCCTGATCTCGCCGCGCGGCTCAACACGCACAGTGCGCTCCTGCTGCCTCTCGTCAAGGCGTCGGAGCGCGTGGGCCTTTTGGCCGTCGGTTTCACCGCGGCGCCGTCGGGATCGACCGTGCTGGACGGCGCGGTCCAGGCGGCCGACGCGTTCCTGGCGGCCCTCGAACTGCTTCACCTCCGCCAGAGCGACGAGCGGCAGCGCGACATCCGTGGTCTGCTCGAAGAATTCTGGGCGAGCCTGTCGGCCACGTTGAACCTCGCGGTGGGCCTGGACATCTTCTGCCACGGCGCCAATCGGTTGTTCGCGGCGGACCGCACGTCGGTGTGGATTCACGATCGGCGGGCGCGCCACCTCGTGCTTCAGGCCTCGTCCGACACGGAAGGCGTGGCGCGGGGCACGCGGGTCAGCACGGAAGACGCGACGGTGCCCGCGGCGGCGGCCATGGGACGCACGCGCGCGGAAATCGTCCCGCACTCGGCTGACGACGTGATGGCGATGGTGACGGTCCCGCTCCGCGGATGCCGGCGGGCGCTCGGGACGATCGTCTTCGAGGGCGTGCGCGTGGAGACCGGGGGCGAGCTCGATTTGCTCGATCGCACTGACGAACTGGGCCGTCAGCTGTCGAGCGCCATCGAAAACATGCAGCTGCTGGACGACGTCGTGCGCGTCCAGCACGAGCTCGAAAACACGTTCGATTCGATCTCGCACCTGGTCGTCGTGTCCGATACGCGCGGCCGGATTGTCCACGCGAACCGGGCGTTCGCGTCGCGCATCGGCCGCCGCCGCCAGGATCTGTTGGATCAGCCGCTGGCCGATCACATCGGACCGGAGCTCGCCAAGTGGCTCGCGCATCACCAGGCGCGCGCGGAGGCGACCGGCAATTCGGTGACGACGGCGGAAATCGTCGACCCGAAGCTCAGCGGCCGGTTTGCCATGACGGTGACCGACCTGCTGAATCACGACGGCGAGTCGGTCGGCAGCGTGATTGTCGCGCGCGATCTGACGCCGCAGACGCAGCTCGAGGCGGAGCGGGAGGAGCTGCGCAAGCGCCTGACGCAGTCGGAAAAGCTCGCCGCGCTGGGGCAGTTCGTGGCCGGCATCGCGCACGAGCTCAACAACCCGCTGCAGGGCGTGCTCGGCCACATGGATCTGCTGCGCACGACCGGGGCGTTCCCGAAGAAACTGCGCCGCGAAGTGCAGACGATCTACCGCGAAGCCGACCGCGCCGCAAAAATTGTGCGCAACTTGCTGGTGTTCGCCGGCTCGCGGCGGCTGACCGTTCGCTCGGTCAGCCTCAACGCCATCCTCCAGAAAGTCCTCGCCCTTCGCACGCCGGCCTGCCGAGCCGCCGATATCGAAGTCGTGCGACACTATGACGAGCAGCTGCCTCGCGTGAAGAGCGACCCGCTGCTGCTCCATCAGGTCTTCCTGAATATGGTGATGAACGCCGAACACGCGATCGCGGTGGCGGGCCGCGGCGGGATGATCGAAGTCAGGACCGCCGTCGCGGGCGACCGCATCATCGCGACGGTCCGCGATACCGGCACGGGGATTCCCGAAGACACGCTGTCGCGCATCTTCGAGCCGTTCTACACGACGAAGGAAGTGGGCAAGGGGACGGGCCTCGGTCTGGCCATCGCGTACGGCATCGTGCAGGAGCACGGCGGCCAGATCCTCGCCGGTAACCACCCGGAGGGTGGCGCGGTCTTCACGGTCGAACTGCCGAAGGCGCCGCCGCCAGGACGCTGACGCATGATGGACGAAACGTTTCTCACGACGGAAGAAGTCCTGGAGTACCTCCAGGTCAATCTGCGAACCGTGTACCGACTGATCAAGGCGGGAAAGATTCCCGCCGTCCGGGTCGGTCGCCAGTGGCGGTTCCGCAAACGCGACATCGACGCGTGGCTCGACAGCCAGCGGCCGCGTGGCGGGTCCCGGTCCGCCCCGGCGGCGCCCGCGCGGCCCGCCGCCGCCAATTCGCGTCCGCGCGTGCTCGTCGTCGACGACGAAGCCAGCATTCGCGATCTGCTGGCCAAGACGCTCGCGCTCGCGGAATACGACGTGGACGTCGCGCCTGATGGGCGTTCGGCCCTCGAGCGGATGCGGCTCTATCCGTACGATCTGTTGATCGCCGACTTGAAGATGCCCGGCATGGATGGTCTGACGGTCATCCGCGAAGCGAAGCGCTACAAGGCGGATCTCCCCGTGATCATCATCACCGGTTTCTCCACCGAATCGAGCGCGATCGAGGCGGTCAATCTCGGCGTCGCCGGCTATCTCACCAAACCGTTCCGCGTTCCCCAAGTGCTCGCCACGGCGGCAAAGGCGCTCGGCGAGTAGACGCTCGTCTCAGTGATCCAGCTCTCAGCACTCACGAAGGCATTCGGCGACCGCGTCCTGTTCGATCACGTCACCTGGCAGATCACCGATCGCGAGCGCGTCGGACTCTGCGGCCCGAACGGCGCGGGGAAGACGACGCTGATGCGCCTGATGGCCGGGCTCGAGGAGTCCGACTCGGGCGCGATCCTCAAACCGGCCACGCTGACCGTGGGGTACCTGCCGCAGGATGGACTCGCCCATAGCGGGCGCACGCTGTTCGAGGAAGCGTCGACGGCCTTCGGCGCGCTGCTCGACATGAAGGCCGAAATGCACGCGCTCGAGGCGCGGCTCGGCGACCAGTCGATCCCGGAAGCCGAACACGACGCGATGCTGCATCGATACAGCGATCTGCAGGACGCCTTTCGCGTGCATGACGGGTACAGCATCGAGTTGAAAACGGCGACCGTCCTGCAGGGCCTCGGCTTCTCCCCGTCCGACTTCGAGCGCAACACTGAAACGTTCTCGGGCGGCTGGCAGATGCGCATCGCGCTGGCCAAGCTGCTGCTCGGCCAGCCCAGCCTGCTCCTGTTGGACGAGCCGACAAATCACCTCGACCTCGAGGCCCGCAACTGGCTGGAGGAGTACCTCAATGCCTACCCGCACGCCGCCATCCTCGTCTCGCACGATCGCTTCTTCCTCGACGCGGTCGTCACGCGCATCGCCGACCTGACGCTGCGCACGCTCACCGACTACCACACGAACTACAGCGGGTACCTCGCCGAGCATCACGAGCGGATCGAGGCGATGCGCAAGGCCAAGCGCGAGCAGGACGAGGAAGTCGCGCGCGTCAAGATGTTCATCGACCGGTTCCGCTACCAGGCGACCAAAGCCTCGCAGGTGCAGAGCCGGGTCAAGATGCTCGAGAAGATCGTGCCGATCGAAGTGCCGCCGGAGCGCAAGAAGATCCACTTCGATTTCCCGACGTGCGCCAAAAGCGGCCGCACGGTGCTCGAGCTCGCGCACGCGCGCAAGGCATACGGCGACGTGGTTGTGTTCAAGGATCTGAACCTGCACATCGAGCGCGGCGACCGCATCGCGCTGGTGGGCCCAAACG
This sequence comes from Acidobacteriota bacterium, assembly GCA_016195295.1. Lineage (GTDB taxonomy): Bacteria > Acidobacteriota > Vicinamibacteria > Vicinamibacterales > CAVVIG01 > SRVP-36. The sequence continues at coordinate 15,655 of JACPZV010000093.1, read as the reverse complement.
GCGTCGGCAAGTCGACGCTCATGCGGATGCTGTCGGGCGAAGAGGCGCCCGATCGCGGGCAACGGACGCTCGGCCACAACGTGATCACGCAGTACTTCGCACAGGACGAAGCGACGCGGCTCGATCCGGCGCCGACCGTCTACGAGTCGCTCGCGTCAGGCTCGCCGCTGCACATGGTGCCGATGATCCGCAACATCCTCGGCGGTTTTCTCTTCTCCGGCGACGACGTCTACAAGCACGTGCGCGTGTTGTCGGGAGGCGAGCGGACGCGACTCGCCGTCGCGCGCATGCTGCTGCGCCCGTCGAATACCCTGCTGCTCGACGAACCCACGAACCACTTGGATCTCGACTCCAAGGAAGTCCTGCTGGACGCCCTGGTCGACTACGGCGGCACGCTGGTTTTCGTGTCGCACGATCGCTACTTCGTCGAGCGCCTCGCGACCAAGATCATCGAGATCGGTCACGGCGACGCGGTTCCGTACCCGGGAACCTACAAGGACTTTCTCTGGCACAAGGAACACGCGGAAGGGCGGGAAGGGCGGGAGAGGCGGGAAGGGCGGGAAGGCAAGAAGAAGAACGTAGGGCGGGTCCTTCCGGACCCGCCGGACAGACGGGCCCAGAGAACCCGGCCTACGTCAGAAGGTGAGACACGGAAACCGCCGTCTCGCGAACACAAGAAGAAGGCCGACGCCGAGGCGCGCAGAAAGAACCGCGAGGCGCAGGCGCGGCGCACGCGGATCGAAGAGATCGAGGCCCGCATCGCCGAATGCGAAGCGGCACTCCGCGCGATCGAGCAGGAGATGTCGGCACCGGGCTTTTATGAGGACCGCGCTGTCGCGCAACCTGTAATCGACCGCCACCAGGCGCTCATGTGGCAAGTCGGCGACCTGATGCACCGATGGGAAGAACTGCAAACCGCGAACACCCTCGACACGGGGCCGCTCACAAGATCGTAAATGGATTACGATCTTGTTATCATGACGAGGGCTTCGTACCGCTAACCCGCTGATTTTGCGTGGGTTTCTTCACTAACCGAGACTCGGATCTCAGGCACACGATTTGCCCATCGTGGCCGCGTTCCCGTGCGCGTCATTATGTCGAACACACCCCATCGTTCGAAAGGCGGCCACTCTCGTCGCCCGTCCTCGGCGACGCCTGTTCGCGGCGCCGCCCGATCGGCGGCGCGTCGAGACGCGCCTCCTGACGATCGGTTCTTTCGCCAGATCGTCAACAGCATGCGCAACGGCGTCATCGCCATTCACCGCGACGGCACCGTCGCGCTGATGAACGACGAAGCCTACCGGATTTTCGGTCTGACCCGTGCTCCTGGCGATCTCGGCCGACCGTTTGCCGAGGTCCTGCGCGAACGCCCGCCGATCATTCGCGTGCTGTCGGGCGCCTTCGAGCTGAGCCATCTGCCGAACCGCGCGGAGCTGCGACTGCGCGATCTGGATCGCGTGATCGGCTACACGCTCTCGCAGGTCCTGGACGATGACGGCCGGTCGATCGGCGCGGCGATGTTCTTCAAGGACCTGACGCTGGTCGAGCAGCGCGAGGAGAGCGAGCGGCTTCGGAATCGCCTGGCGTCGCTGGGAGAAATGGCGGCGGGCATCGCGCACGAGCTCAAGAATCCCTTGGCCGGCATCGAGGTCATGGCGGGCCTGCTGCGACGTCAGGTGCCGGACTCGAAAGACGCGCAGTCGCTGCTCGCGGACATCCTGAGCGAGGCGAAGCTGGCCAACGCGATCGTGGTCGAAATGCTCGAGTTCGTGCGTCCCGTGCGGCTGCAGGTCGAGCGGACGGACGTCGCCGACGTGCTTCAGCACGCCGTCACGATGGCCGAATCGAAAACGTCGCGCGGCGAAGTGGCCGTGAAGGTCGACGTCGAACCCGCGCTGCCGATGATCGAAGGGGACCATCACCAGCTCAGCCAGGTGTTCACCAACCTCGTGGCGAACGCGTTCGAGGCGCTCGAAGGCAAGGGTCGGCTGGTGATTACCGCCGCCACGAAGCTCGTCGAAGCCGATCCGGCGTTCGGCGGATCGCATGTGCCGACACCGATGGTCGTCGTCGACGTGGCCGACAACGGTCCAGGGCTGCCGGTCGAAGTGACCGATAAGATCTTCGACCCGTTCTTCACGACCAAGCCGCAGGGCTCGGGGCTCGGGCTGGCCATCGTGCGGAAGATCGTCGACGCGCACGATGGACGGATCGATGTGAGCAGCACGCCGGGCATGGGCACGAGGTTTCGCGTCACGTTGCCGGTGTCGAGCCCGTTAGGGTGGTTCAAGCAGGGCCGGTAGGGCGGGGAAGGCAGGTGGGGGGCGAGTCGGTCGGGTGGGGCGAGTGAGTCACGCATGGAGAAGAGGATATGGGTCGCATACTGATAGCTGATGATCACGACGCGCTGCGCCGCGGGCTGGTCCGCGGGCTCACGGAGGCCGGACACGACGTCGAAGAGGCGTCGAACGGCAATCTCGCCATCGAGCGCCTGCACGACAGTCATTTCGACATCGTGCTGAGCGATCTGAAGATGGGCGGGAGCGACGGTCTCGACGTGTTGCGCACGACGCGCGCGCTGCACCCGACGACCGCCGTCATTCTGATGACCGCGTTCGGATCGGTGAACACGGCCGTCGAAGCGATGAAGAGCGGCGCGTTCGACTACGTGCAGAAGCCGTTCGAAATCGAGGAGATGGAGGTCAAGATCGAAAAGGCGCTCGAGATGAAGCGCCTGAAGCACGAGCTCGAGTACCTCCGCGGCGCCCAGCAGGACATTTACCAGTTCGACCGCATCGTCGGGTCGAGCCCCGCGCTCCAGCGCGTGCTCGACATCGTGAAGAAAGTCGCCAAGAGCAACACGACGGTGCTCATCCGCGGCGAAACGGGCACCGGCAAGGAACTCATCGCCGGCGCGATCCACCACAATTCGCTGCGCAGCGCGCGCAATTTCGTGAAAGTCAACTGCGCCGCGCTGCAGGAGAACCTGCTCGAATCGGAGCTGTTCGGCCACGAGAAGGGCGCGTTCACGGGCGCGGATAAACAACGGATCGGACGGTTCGAGCAAGCCGACGGGGGCACGCTGTTCCTCGACGAGATCGGCGACATGAGCCCAAGCACGCAGGCCAAAATCCTCCGCGTGCTGCAGGAGCACGAGTTCGAGCGCCTGGGCGGCACGCGCACGCTGAGCGTCGACGTGCGCCTCATCGCCGCCACCAACCGCGATCTGTCGGCGATGGTGCAGGCCGGTCAGTTCCGAGAGGACCTGTACTACCGCCTCAACGTCGTCTCGATCGAGATGCCGCCGCTGCGCGAGCGCAAGGACGACATCGTGCCGCTGGCCATGACGTTCATCGCGCGGTTCGCCGGTGAGCTCAAGAAGAAGATCGATGGCATCGACGTCGATGCGCAGAAGCTGCTCATGCGCTACAACTGGCCCGGCAACATCCGCGAGCTCGAGAACACCATCGAGCGGGCCATCCTGCTCGCGGAAGGCAAGGCCATCGCGTCGGCCGACCTGCGGCTGGGCGAGGTGGCGACCGCTGGCGGCACGCGCGATCACGCGCCGGTCGTCCGGATTCCGCCGAGCGGCATCCCGCTCGACGACATCGAGCGGCACGCGCTGATCGAGGCGCTGAAGATGTCGAACTGGGTGCAGAAGGACGCCGCGGAGCTCCTGTCGATCAGTCCGCGCGTGATGAATTACAAGATCAAAGTGCTGGGGATCGAGTTCCCGCGCGGCCGCCGCGCCGCGCCGCTCGTCGCTGCGGCGAGCTGACGAGAAGGCTCTATACTCACGTCGGCGTGTCGAACGTCTATTTCGATCTCACGCGAGAATTCAACCGGTCCGGCCCGGTGGCGATGCTGTCGTCGGGCCAGGCGGTCGTGTACTACCGCCTCGCCATCATGAGCAAGGACGGCGACTGGATTCTGCGTGAGACGCCCGACGCCTGCCAGCAGGTGCTGTCCGTGCTCTCCCGGCATCACGCGCGGTATCGACCTGCGGCGCCGCTGGATGTGCGCTGGCTGCACGGCGGGTGGTCGAGCCATTTTGAATTCTCTGACGCCGCGGGACGACGCATTCGCTGCGACTTCGTATCACGGCCGCCGCGCCTTACGCCAGAAGCCGTGGACGCGATGTTCCACCGGGCCGGAACCGACGACTTGGTTGTTATCGATCGCGACGCGCTGATCAGGCTCAAGCAGACCGGCCGGGCCAAGGATTACGCCGTCATCGGCGAACTGGCGCACCAGTTGCCGCCAGCGGCGGAGATCGAGTGGACGACGGACGTCGATCGATTGCTGGGTCTGAGCGCGACGTTCGGCGCCGGATCGGCTCGGCCCAGCGTCCAGGTTGCACGGTCCGGCGGAAGCCGTGCCGCCGTCGTTGCGGCGCTGGCGCAGGAAATCGACGAACTGCAACAGTCGGATCGGAAACGGGTGGCGGCCTACCAGAAGGCGGCGGAACCGTACCTCGCCGAGTTTCGGCGGCTCGGCCTGGAGCGATTCCCGATCGAGCGCGCGCACGAGGAAGCGTGCCGAATCGCTGAGGCCTTATTGCCCGAGCGCCCGCAGGAGGAATGAGTCACCATGGCGATGTTGAGCGAAGACGATTTGAACCTGGAAGGCCTGACCGAGGAGGAACTCGATCGCGCGTGGGACTTGTGGTTTGATCTCGCGCAGACGACCAATGAATGGGACCCCCCGTACACGCATGGAGTGTTCGTCGATTCACAGCCAGCTAGAATGCCTGAAAGTACGGCAGCTATCACCAAGTAAGACTGTCCGAGCCGCCAGCTGCTTCTAGACAAGTACCTGTTCGACTCGAACTCTCTCACTGTCCCGGAGATCGCGGCAGGCGCGCGGCTCCGCTCGTCGCAGCTGCAAGCTAACCAACGCGCATCACGAAGACACGAGGGCCGCGAAGGGGCACAAGCCTTTGGATCGCGGTCAGACCTCCTACGATCGCGGCGTCAATCGCCGCACGGGCGGCGATCGGTGTGCCGATCCCCGCCGCACGGTCGCCGGATCGCGGCGTCGGATCGCTGAATGTTCGCCTCGCGGTCGCTGAAGAGCGTTCGACGGCAGGCCGCGGGCGACGAATGCGGTCGACAAGGGCCGCGCATCCTGCGCAAAGGCAGGGCTGACGTCGAGCAACGCCTGCCCGCCCCACGTGTCGGGCCGCCGAGCTTCGATCAATTTGCGTTTGAGCGTCGCCAGCGAGATCGGGAGTTCTTCCGCGGCGCGACGACGGTCGCCCCGATGGCGCCGGACGATGAGCTGCACGTGCTCGCGCTCCATCTCGCGCAGCGGGCGGGACCGCCCGGCCGGCGGATCCACGACAAACCGATGCTGAGTCGCGTCCGGCAGGTCGCCGACGTCGATCAGCGGCTGTTCGGGGACGGTCCGAGCGCACTCGACGGCGAGTTCCAGCTCGCGGACGTCCTCCGGCCACGCATAATCAATCAGAAATTGCCGCGCGACGTCCGTGTACCTGCGAATCCGCCGCTCCATCCGGCTTGCCACGCGCGCCAGCAACTGATCCATCAACACACCCACGTCCACGACGCGCTCCCGCAGCGGCGCCACGTGCACATCCACGACGCGCAACCGGTAGTACAGGTCCTGGCGGAAGCGCCCCTGCGCCACCTCGGCCGCCAAATCGCGATGGGTGGCCGCGATCAGGCGCACATCGACGGGCCGCAGGCGCACTTCCCCCACGCGTCGCACCTCGCGGGCCTGCCGCACGCGCAGCAACCGCAACTGCAGCGTCGGCGACGCGTCACGCACGTCATCGAGGAGCAGCGTGCCGGCGTCGGCGGCCTCAACCACCCCCACATGATGCTGCCGCGCCCGCGAACGCCGCGCGCGGGGCTGATGTGTCCCTATCTGATAGGTTGGAGCGCCAGGATGAGAAGGCGGCGACGTCGTGCGTGCTCGATATCGGTTGCGGCAACGGCAGGCCGCTCACTCAGCGAGTGGCGCGCACACAGCCGATGGAAATGTTCCGGCCGCGGCAAACGCAGCCGCTAACTAAACCCCGCAAACGCTTGTGGTTTCCATCGCGCTCAGCGCGAGTCTGTCCTCCGACCGAGCGTAAGTACTTCCTCGAAACCCGCGAGCATCTCGAGTTGCGCTCCATCGCCTTCGCCAGTTCCAGTCATTGCTTCAGCTTCAGGATGTCGGCTTTCGCGAATTCCAGATCGCTCTTCGAGGCGCGGTTCATCCGCTCGGTGAACTCGGTGAGCGCCCGTTCTTTCAGCGCGTCGAGGATTTCGTCGGTGAGGCGGCCGCGGAACGCCTCGATGGACTCCAACTGCTCGACGAACTGGTGCGTCATGTCGAGTTGCGCGCGATTGAGAATGGCGAACCGCGTGGTCTCGCCGAGGCTGCGAATCTCGAAGATGGCGATCTCCGCATCGCGACTGACGGCTGGCAGGTCAGCGCTGCGAGTGAGACGAGCGTTCATGCCCTTCTTCCACGCTGTTCAGTCGCAGGCGGTCTCGCAGCGCGCGGTGGCATTGGAAGCACAGCGTGTGGTGGCGATCCGCTTTCACCGCGCCCCGGTATCGGAAGCGCGATCGACGTCGCCGACAGCTCACGCATGTGCGCCGCGCCCGTCTCAGATAGCGCGGCGGGGTGGGTCCGCGATCCATCACGTTCAGCGCAGCATCGATCGTCATCTCCGCTCCCTCCTCTCCGTGAAGAGAGACGACTGGGGCGGCAGGATCTGACAGGCGACGGCCGAAGGCGGGAGATGTCTACCGGTAGAATTCGCGTTTCATGCAGAGGTCGGTCTGAGGCGAACGCTGGGATGGGACAAAGTCGTTGCCGAAAGCCGTCGGGTCAACCCTTCGTCGGCCGGTGTTCCTCTGAATCAGCACATGCGTCGTACGTCGCGCGGTCGATCGGAATCCAGTCGCTGTTCCGGATTCCGCGAACGTCGGGACGTATCTCGCTCCACGGGTACGCAGACGCAATCTTGATCCAGCGGCTCTGATCGCGAGCGATATTACGGATTTCCTGACACAGCTCTGAGAGATCCTGATCGCGGCTGAACAGCAGCGCGACATCGTACGCCGCCTGAAAACCCAGCCTGACGACGTCGATGGCGATGCGCACGTCGATCCCCTTCTCCTCGCCCTTCTTCACGACATCGAGGCGACCGTCTGGCAATTTGACGGGCTTGTCTCGGTAGACCAAACGCCTGGAATACACCGTTACACCGCGATTGCGCATCACCAACAGCCGACGCGTCCAGAAGTCGTACAGCCGCTTGCTGCGTTGCTCGTCAGGAATTCCCGTGTAAAACCGCGTTTCGACCAAGTCCCATCCTTTCGCGGTCGATACGGCTTCGGCCAGATCTGGAAACCGATAGTTCGGCCAGGTACAACCGAAGGCGTCTTTTGCAGCGTAGAAAAGGTTCTGGCCATCGACGAATGCGACGACGCGTTTTCTGGAGGGTTCGGAACGTGGCGACACGTTGGCGAGCAAAAAAATAACCCCGCCAGGGCCGATGTCAAGGCGCGGACGCCTCATCCAACAGCTAGTCCAGCGGGGGTGTAGACGAGGCCAGTATAACACGTGCCTCGCGCGGTCGATGTCAAAGGTCCTCTCAACGCGACCATCTGTCAATAGGAATCACGCGCCGGTTAAGGGAAAAACGACAAGGCGTCGACCCTCCCGACACCTCCATCGCCACCCGCCGTCGCCATTGCTGTTCGGAGACGTGCGGACCGAGGCGTCCAAATCCTCAGGTCATATCGGCTCGCCGAGCACCTGTCCCATCCCCATCGTCGTCTTCAGTCCCACGCCGCAGAAGAACGCAAAGTCCGCCAGAAGATGTAGCGCCCGACTGACGTCCTCCGGCGCGCGCGGACCAACCGAGTACTCGCAAGTTCCGATGAACCCCCTCACGAAATACCTTCCGAACTGTTGCGGCGGTGTGGATCGAATCTCGTGGGCTTCTTCGCGGACGAGCCGCAACAATAGGTCCTGAATCCTCATCTCCAAGGGATGCCCGGCATGCGCGTTTCATCGGCGCAGCAGATTGGTGAAGACGAGATGTGGCAAGGGAAACAGAACGGTCGCTTCGGTTCCGGCAAAGGCGGTTGGCGTCAGGAACCGAAACAGGACGTGGCCAGAGGTTGGCCCAGTCATCGAATTGGACCACAGCGCGGCGTAACTGGACACTGCGGCCCATGGATGGGCTCGTCCGTCGGCCGTGATGTTCGACACACGGAAAAGGTTGCCGCCGAACCTCACGTCAGCGGTACTGGCGAGCAGGCGATGAACGACCGGTAGGAGCAGCGGGTCGAGAAGCGTGATCCGAGCCATGCCCGGCGGTCGGCTGCGTCGCACGTGATGCCATCAGATTCCAGCGCGAATCGCGGGCCCGCCCAGAGCGTGAACGGCTTACGACGGCGAGCTTCGTGGAGATCGGTCGCGCGCGTGGTCTCGAGCCGTTGCAAGTTCTCGAAGAACCAACCGTGGACGTGGTGAGCCGAGAGCCCTGCTCCGAGCGTCCCGATGAGGATGACTGCCGCCACGTAGCCCCACCACGTCACGATCTGGCGTGCGTTCGCCGTCGCGAACTCGCCGTGCAGACGGTTGAGGGTCGCGAGCCGTTCGCGCGCACTCTTCGCGTAGGCGCGTGCATCCAGCGCCCTGAACGCGAATTGATGAACAAGAGCCAGTATGCGAGCCAGCCGTGTTCTCGCCTCGCGCTCAGGCTCGGTCACGACTCGGAGCTCTCTTATGGGGCTGGGCATGATGGCTCTCCTGTCTCGGAAGACCACGCCTATCGGACCAACGTTGTCGAATTCAGCTTCACGCGTTCCATATCGCTGATCCACGTGATTGCCGCTGGCAACCCTTCGAATCCCCTCACGCCCGGGATCGATGCCAGAGAACCGAGCGTGCCGGCTCCGTTCGCGACCACCAGGACCGCCCCTGAGCGGAGGGGTCGCATGCGCGTGCGGGTTGTGTCCTGAGCATCTGACGCTGCGACGATGTACCTGCTGCCCTCACTGGATGTGTTGGTCTCAGGCTCGGCGAGCGCGACGTCCGCCCTGAACACCGCGTCCAGCACAGCACTGCTGTTTGCAAGACGCGTCTCGGCGACCAGCGTATCTACTCGCTGGACGAAAGCCGCCACCCTCTCATCTAAGGCGTCACGCCATTCCTGTAATTCGCGGTCGTAGGCCGCTTTCTTTTGATCGTAGATGGCCATGGCGTCCCGCACATCGAACACATTGCCGTCGACGCGGGGGGGGATCGGCTCTTCGGGCGCCATCGGCATCACCAGCCGCTCAAGCGGCCGATTGGTCTTGTCGCGAATTGGGCCGACCAGAAGCTCACCACACGTCTCGCGTAGCAATCCGATCGCTATTTCCAGGACAGCCGGAGTAACGAGTTCGGTTCGCGTGCTATTCCTACTCTCTGTCTGGTCCTGCAGGATTGCGATCTTCACGCAATGCAACGGCGATCCATCCACGACATCAGCTGCCAGTTGTCCTTGGGAGGTGCCGTCCGCCTTGACTGGAGGTTCGGCGGCACGCGGCGTGTCACAACTGACGATCGCCATCACTGAAGGAGCGACGACAAGAAGACGAATCGCGGCGCCAAGGGACAGGTGACTGTTCATGGTCTGGCTCCTCATTTCAATGGCTCTGATTGACAAGACGCACGCGGCTCGATTCGATGACGCCGTCCGGGCACTCGGACGATGACAAGACGCGTGGCAAGCCCACGGTGGGAGCAGAATTCGGACGCGTTATCGTGGCTCGTTGCACACGCCGTCGTTTACGCATGTACTCGCGGTAGTAGGCTCGACGCTCGTCCCGAGTTTTCCAGCCGTCCATCCACGGCGGGTCTTTGCTTAAACCTGCGAGCCACAGCTTGCGAGTTCGGTCACGCACGTCCCGCTTCCACCGGCGGACGGCTTCTTTTGCGCACGCGGACCCGCAGTACCGTCGTCGCGGAGGCGCAGCATCGTGGATTTTGCAAATCGTGCAGAGTGGCACTGGCGTTTCTCCTCAAGGCACACGCCGACGAACAGTTGTCGTCCCGTGCCTGTGAACGAGTCGGCCGGAATCGGCCAACCCGAAGAGCCGACCGAACCCTAGAAGGGATCAGGGCGGCTAGAAGAGAAACGCCGGACAGGAAGTTCACCGGCGGTATCGCGGACTCGAAATGCGTCGCGACAAGATAAGTATCGCCTCAGACAGTTGGTGAGATCAAGAGCAAAGGTGCAACTCGACGACGGTTTCTCCTTTAACAGGCGGGATGATTGAAGAGACAACGAAGGTGCACGAAATCTTCGCTGGTTTCGTGTGCCTCGTGCTCTTCGTGGCTTCGTGATTAGCTGTCGCTGCTTTTCGCCCGAGGCGTGCGGACTGATCCCCATCCGCGCGCTGCTGGCGGCCACGTACCGGCGGACGAGACGATCGAGACTCCGCACGGTGAGGCGTCTCCCGCGATAGTTCACGAAGAGCGCGTCCGTCGACGCGTGACGCGAAGACGGAAGCCGGACGCCACGAACCAACGGCTCTCGATCGTTCAAGTACGCGCGGATCGCTTTCGCGGCGCTCGTGTTGAACGGCACGATGCGTTCTTTGCGGCCCTTGCCGAGCACCCGCACCATTCTCGCGCTGACGTTCACGTCGTCTATGTCGAGGCCGGCCAACTCGCTCACGCGCAGCCCGGACGCGTAGAACAGTTCGAGGATGGCGCGATCGCGTCGGCCCAGCGGGGCGTCGGCGGCCGGCGCGTCCAGTAGTGCGGACATCTCGCCTTCCGAAAGATGCGCGGGCATGCGAACGTCCCGCTTAGGTGTCGAGACCAGCGTGCCCGGATCGTCGTCGATGAGGCCTTCGCGGCGCAGATAGCGCAGAAACGTCCGCGCGGCCGCGAGCTTGCGAGCCGCTGACGCGCGCGAGCGTCCACGTTTGTGCAGCTCGCCGAGGAAACCGCGCAGCGCCGCGCGATCGAGGTGCGCCGGCCGAAGATCGCCGACCTTGACGTCAGCGGCGGCGGCCGTGTAGTCCAGCAACTGGCTGACGTCGCTCTTGTACGCCCGCACGGTGTGGACGGACGCATTGCGATTGAGCGCGAGAAACTGCAGGAACGCGGTGAGGCAGCGCTTCACTGATGCACCAGCGTTCGCGCGCGCATCCAGGCATCGAGATCCGCGAGCGCGCGTTCGGAGAGCGCCAAATTACGCAGCTTCTTCCCGCGCGGGGCGGGCTGCAGCGGCGGCATGATCCCGAACGTGATGTTCGACGGCTCGTAGTGCGCCGGGTCCGCGTGCGAGACATAGTACGCCAGCGCGCCGATCGCCGTCGTCCGGGGCGGCGCCGAGACGGTCTCGCCTCGCGCGAGTGCGGCCGCGTTGAGACCCGCGACCAGCCCCGACGCAGACGATTCGACGTACCCTTCCACGCCGGACATCTGCCCGGCGAAAAACAGCGTCGGGCGCTTGCGTACCTGCCACGTCTCGGTGAGGACCGTCGGACCGTTGACGTACGTGTTGCGGTGGACCATCCCGAAGCGGACGAACTCGGCCTGCTCCAGCCCCGGGATCAGTCGCAGCACGCGCGCCTGCTCGCTCCATTTGATCTGCGTCTGGAAGCCGACCAGGCTGAAGTGGTCGCCCGCGAGATTGTCCTGGCGTAATTGCACTGCGGCGTACGGCTCGCGGCCCGTGCGCGGATCGATGAGGCCCACGGGTTTCATCGGCCCGAACCGCAGCGTGTCGCGCCCGCGGTGCGCCATGACTTCGATCGGCAGACAGCCCTCGAAGAAGCGCTCCTTGTCGAAGTCGTGGACCGTCGCCGATTCCGCCGTCGTCAGCGCGTCGTAGAAGCGCTCGTACTCCTCGCGCGTCAGCGCGCAGTTCAGATAGTCGCCCTGGCCGTCGTTGTCCAATCCGGGGGCCCCTGCCCCCCGGACACGCTCCGCGGGGACCCCGTCGCCCCGCTCCGCACGCCGCACGTCGCACGTGGGACCCAGGCTGCGATCCCAGCGCGACGCGCGGAAGACTTTCGATCGGTCGATGGTTTCGGCGAGGACGATGGGGCTGATGGCGTCGTAGAAATAGAGGTGGCGCTCGCCGACGAGGGCGGCGATGTCGGCCGAAAGCGCGTCGGACGTCAGCGGCCCTGTCGCCACAATCACCGGATCGCGCTCGCTTGACGCGGGAATCGACACGACCTCTTGCCGCTCGATCGTAATCAGCGAATGTTCGCTGACCGCGCGCGTGATCGTCTCGGCGAACCGCTCGCGATCGACCGCGAGCGCCGCGCCGGCCGGCACGCGGCTCGCCTCGGCCGCGCGCATCACGAGCGAACCCAGCCGCCGCATTTCCTCTTTCAGCAGACCAACGGCGTTGTCGAGCTTGTCACCGCGGAAGGAATTGCTGCAGACGAGTTCAGCGAGCCGGTCCGTCTTGTGCACGGCCGTCGGCCGCGCCGGGCGCATCTCGTAGAGCGTGACCGGCACGCCCTGCTCAGCCGCCTGCCACGCGGCTTCTGAACCGGCGAGGCCTCCACCGACAACCGTGATCACGGAAGTCTCAGGTCTGAAGTCTCAGGTGTGAGTCGCTCGTCTTCAGCCTTCACACTTCAGACTTTACACTTTTCAAGCCGCGCTTTCCGGCAGCTCTTCGGACCGCGCGTAGTCGCAGTCCTCATGGTTGCAGAGCAGCTGCCGGCCGTGCTTCTTCGTGGTCTTTTCCACGAGGTACGGCGTGCCGCACTTCGGGCACGCTTCGGCGATTGGCCGATTCCACAACACGAAGTCGCAATCGGGATAGTTCGAGCAGCCGAAGAACATCTTGCCGCGCCGCGATTTGCGCTCCACGACCTCGCCGCCCTTGTCCGCGTCCTTCGGGCACTTCACGCCGGTCGTCTTGTGCTTGACGTACTTGCACTCGGGGTACTTCGTGCACGCCGTGAATTCGCCGAAACGCCCCTGTTTCACGACGAGGTGGGCGCCGCACCGCGGGCACGGCTCGTCGAGGATCTGATCCGGCTTCGCGGCGCGTACGCCGCCCTGTTTGGTGGCGATCAGCTTACGCGTGGTCTTGCAGTCCGGATAACCGGAGCACGCCAGGAACTGACCGAAGCGGCCGCGCTTGACGACCATCGCCTTGCCGCAGTTCTCGCACGGCTCGATTTCTTCCTCGCCCGTGTCGGGCTCCGGTTCCTGCTTCTCGAGCTCGCGCGTATTGGTGCACTCCGGGTACCCGCTGCACGCCACGAAGGGACCGAACTTCCCGACCTTGATGACCATCCCCTGACCGCACCGCTCGCAGACCTCGTCCGTTTTGATCCCTTCCTTGATGTTCTGCATTTCCTTGCCGGCGAGCGCGAGGTCCTTCTTGAACTTCTTGTAAAACTCGCCGAGCGTCTTGACGTAGTCGGTCTTGCCCTGCTCGATCTTGTCCAGATCGTCCTCAAGACTTCGCGTGTACTCGACGTCGATGATGTCGTCGAAGCTTTTCACCAGGAGATCGCTGATGATCAACCCGAGCTGCGTCGGCTTGAACTTCCCCTCGATCTTGTTGGCGTAGTCGCGATCCTGCAGGACGCTGATGATCGACGCGTACGTGCTCGGCCGGCCGATGCCGTTTTCCTCGAGCTCCTTGACGAGCGTCGCCTCGGTGAATCGCGGCGGCGGCTGCGTGAACTTCTGCTCGGGCCTGAGCGACTTCAGCTCCAGCCGGTCGCCCTCCGCGAGCGGCGGCAGGACGCCGGAGACCGCGCCGTCATCGTCGGGCTCGCGCTCGGGCGTCGACGTCTGTTCCTTCTCTTCGTCGCCCGCCGTCGGACCGTAGGTCGCCATCCAGCCCGCGAACTTCGGGATCGTGCCCTTGACGCGGAACAGGTAGTCCCCCGCCGTCACGTCGACGGTGGTCTCGTCGAAGGTCGACGGCGTCATCTGGGACGCGACGAACCGGTTCCAGATGAGACGGTAGAGCGAGTACTGATCCTGCGTGAGATAGGGCCGGACGGTTTCAGGGTCGTACTGCATCGAGGTCGGACGAATCGCCTCGTGCGCGTCCTGGGCGTCGGCCTTGGATTTGTAGACGTTCGCGTGCTCCGGCACGTAGTCGTCACCGAAGGTCGTCTTGATGTGATCGCGAACCGCGACGAGCGCCTCGTCTGCCACCCGGACTGAATCCGTGCGCATGTAGGTGATGAGACCGATCGCCCCCTCGACGCCGAGGCCGGGCAGCTCGATCCCCTCGTAGAGCTGCTGCGCCAGCATCATCGTCTTCTTCACGGGGAAGCGTGCCGTCTGCAGCTTCGCTTCGAACTCCGGCGGCTGCGGGCCGGCCAGACGCGCGAAGACGTGCCAGTATTCCTCCGGGACGAACTTCTCGATCTCGCGTTCGCGATCGCAGACGAGCTTCAACGCCACCGACTGCACGCGACCCGCGCTCAAACCGCGGCGGACTTTGTCCCAGAGCAGCGGGCTGATCTTGTACCCGACGAGCCGATCGAGCACGCGGCGGGCCCGCTGCGCGGCCACCATCTTCTCGTCGATGGCGCGCGGGTGTTTCAACGCTTCATGAATCGCCTTCTTCGTGATTTCGTTGAAGGTGAGCCGATGAATCTTGCGTTTCTTGCCGGCGAGCTCTTTCGTCAAGTGCCAGCCGATCGCTTCGCCTTCACGGTCCGGGTCGGTCGCGACGTAGATGTCCGAAGCGTCCTTCGCGGCGTCCTTCAGTTCCTTGATGACCTTCCTGCGCGACGCGATCGATTCGTATTCCTCGGTGAACGCGTTGTCGACGTCGACTCCCAGCTTGCTCTTCGGCAAGTCGCGAATGTGCCCCATCGACGCGACGACCTTGAAGTCGCGGCCGAGATATTTGTTGATGGTCTTCGCCTTGGCTGGCGACTCGACCACCACGAGTGCTTTTGCCATATCCCTATTTCCACCCTAGCACGGTCTGTCAACTCTGACGAATCGGCCGCCGCCGACGCGGGAGACCATGCCGCGCATTTCGAGCTCGAAGAGTCTCGGCAGGAGTCGCGCGGGATTCAGGCCCGATCGCTCCGCGATCGCGTCGAGATCGCTCGGTTCTCCCGGCGTCAGACACGCCAGAACGGGATCGATCGCGGGGGACGGGAGTCGGTCGTCTGCCGATCTCTGACTCCCGTCCCCCCGTGGCGACATGCCCAGCTCCTCCAAGATATCGTCCGCGGTCTCCACAATCTTTGCACCGTCCCGCAAAAGGCCGTGGGCGCCCCGGTTACGGCCGCTCAGGACGTTGCCCGGCACCGCCAGGACGTCGCGTCCCTGCTCGAGCGCGCAGCGCGCGGTGATGAGCGAGCCGCTCTTCTCGCCCGCCTCGATCACGACCACCGCGCGCGAGAGGCCGCTGATGATCCGGTTGCGCTGCGGAAAGAACTGCGGAAGCGGCGGCGTCCCCGGCGCCAGTTCGCTGACGACCGCGCCGCTCAGCTCGATGTCCCGCGCGAGCGCGGCGTGCTCGGGTGGATAGACGACGTCGACGCCGGACCCGAGCACCGCGACCGTCAGACCGCGACGAGCCAGCACGCCACGATGCGCCGCCGAGTCGACGCCGCGCGCCAGGCCGCTGACGACTGTCAATCCGGATTCGGCAAGATCGGCGGCGAGGCGCTCG